>JALZDC010000199.1 GCA_030862755.1 Actinomycetota bacterium | reverse complement strand
CGTATAGACGGCCGGACGCACGGTTTTGTTTGCCCGCCTCGGTCATCCCGTGAAGAAAAATGTGCAGCGCAGCGCGGGCTGCCAGCGGACACCGTCCGGAGGCGGACACGTCAGGCGCTCAGCTTCTTCCGGACAGCTTCATTGATGGCCCGGCCGTCAGCATTCTTGCCGGCCAGTTTCGGCATGACGGCTTTCATCACCTTGCCGAGGTCCTTCGCCGACGTGGCGCCCGACTCGGCGATGGCGGCCGCGACCGCGGCGTCGATGTCCTCGTTCCGGAAGAGGACGTCGACGTCCTCCGCCGCCGGGTGCTCGACGTACACATGGATGGCGATGCTTCCGAAGACGAGGAAGGGCCCACCCCAGGCGTCGAGCGTCGCGACGGTCTCGCCCAGCACCGCGAGGAACGTCTCCGGGTCGGAGGCCTCGGTGACCGAGCCGGAGGCCACGGCTCAGGCGGCGCGGGCGGCGCCGGAGCGCAGGTGATCCGCGAGCCGCATCGCGAGGGCCATGATCGTCTGCGAGGGCTGAGCCCCGCCCGAGGTCACGAAGACGCTCGCGTCGCACACGAACAGGTTCGGGTGGTCGTGCGCCTTGAGGTTCGCGTCGACGACGGAGGTCGTCGGGTCCGATCCCATACGGCATCCGCCCATGGTGTGGTCGTTCCCCTCGGAGATCAGGACCTCCCCGGCGCCGGCCGCCTCCAGGATCGCCTTCGCCTCTGCGTGGATCCCCTGTCGCATCATCTTCTCGTTCTGGTGGAAGTCGAACGTGACCGTCGGACGCGGCACACCGAACTCGTCCGGCTCATCGGAGAGCTCGACCCGGTTGCCCTCGTGGGGGAGGCACTCGCCCTCGGTGCCGAGGACCGCCACGTTCGGGTACCGGCGCAGGTACGAGAGGAGCCGCTCGCCCCAGAGACCGGGCTCACTCCGGCAGAGCGTCTTGGCGAACTCCGCGGGGAACAGCGACGCCGTCATCCAGCTCCAGCCGCCGGCGAACCCGCGGCCGTCCTGCGTGCCATAGTGGTGCTGGGACAGCAGGGTCCCGGGCGCCGTCGACCACATGTGCACCGGCTGGTCGAAGAACGCGATGTGGCTGTCGGCGACGTGCGCCATGAGGTACTTCCCCACGGTCCCCGACGAGTTCGCGAGGCCGTCCGGATGACGCGCGGACGCCGAGTGGAGCAGCAGCCGCGGAGTCTCGATGCAGAAGGCGGACACGATCACGACGTCGGCCTCCTGCCGGTGCTCCGTGCCATCCTGGACGTACGCAACACCCGAGACGCGGCCGTCGTCGGCAGTCTCCAGACGGGTCGCGCGGGCTCCGACCCGGATCTCGGCGCCCGCGCGAACGGCCTTCGGCACGTAGCTCACGTGCATCGAGCTCTTCGCGCGGCTCTTGCAGCCCCACTGGCAGTAGCCGTAGTTCATGCACGGCGAGCGGCCCTCGTGCTGGGTGGTGAGGATCGCGAGCGGCGTCGGGACCGACCCGATCCCTCGCTCCGTCATGCCCTTGGCGATGAGCAGGTCGCGAGCCGTCTGCTCGTGCGGCCCCTGGGGGTAGGCGTCGCGCTTCGGCCCCCACGGCATCGTGAGTGGCCCCGAGAGCCGGAGCTCCCGTTCCACACGGTCGTACCAGGGGCGGAGCTCGTCGTAGCCGACCGGCCAGTCCTCGCCGACCCCGTCGCGCGATCGGCGCTCGAAGTCCTCCGGCCAGAGCCGGAGCGCGACCCCCCCGAAGTGCAGCGTCCCGCCGCCCACGCCACGTCCGTCGCGGCGGTGGCCCAGCTCGAGCTGCTCCTCGCCCCGCAGCCATCGTCGGTCGTCCCAGTCGAATCGACCGAGCATCGTGGCCTCGTCCTGGCGGAGGTCGTCGTCGGTCGAGAGCCATCCGCCGGCCTCGAGCACCACCACCGACCAGCCGCCCTCGGCGAGCTCTTTCGCGAGGACCGATCCGGCGGCGCCGCACCCGATGATGCAGACGTCCACCGGGCCGTCGTGGCGACGCATCGTGTCGGGGCCGAAGGTCAGCTCGAGCGGCTTCACAGCTCCTCGTGTCCCGGTGCGCGCTCGGCCCGGCGGGCGACCTCCGCCTCGCCGAGCCAGACGTGCCCTTTCGCGTACGAGGGACCCGGGAACCCCATCTCCACCATCCCCCGGGGATCGGAGCCGTAGCCCAGGAGCAGCAGGTCGCGGACCCGCCGGAACCACTCGCCGGCATCGAATCCCCCGGGACCTTCGAGCCGACCCGCTTCGGCATCGGCGAGCAGGCGATCCTGGTCGGCGGCCGGCAGGTCGGCGAAGGAAGACCCCTGCCGCCGCCGGGCCTCGTCCTCCAGGACGCGGAACCCGGCGGGGATCAGCTCTCCACGAGGCATGACCCCGACCTTCTCGTCCCCGCGACCGAGCTGGGCGTCGAAGTGCTCGTCGAGGAAGGCGGCGAGGACCGCTGCCGGCACCGCTCCCGGCACCGATCTGGACGCGACCGCGATCACCAGCGCCTCGTCCCCCACCCGCTCGATCGGCCTGGCGGCCCGCCCGGCGCGTCCCTCGAGCGTGTGCGCCAGGTCCGGCTCGACGCCGCGCGCCTCGAGCCCCTTCCAGAACTCCTCCAGCGAGGAGACGGCGCCACCCGGCTCAGGCATCCCAGAGGAGACCGAGGAGCCCGACGACGCCGATCAGCGAATAGGCGAGCGGGAGCATCGGTGGCGGGCCCGCGATCAGGTTGCGCAGCGTGAAGCCGCCGATCTGCGAGGTGGTGCCTCGGAGATGGCGGTAGAGACCGTAGAGGCCGTCCAGCACGCCGATGCCCAGCGCGACCGCCGCGACCCATCCCCACGGATCCTGCCGGGCGACCACCGCGAGGGCCGCCGCCAGGACGATGAGCGGCGTCATGATCACCGGCGCCCACATCGCCTTCGACGCGAAGGCGGCGCCCCAGTGGAAGAGCGTGACCTGCGCCCAGATCCCCGCGTACATCACGGCTGCCGCGGCGAGCACGGCACGCCCGAGCTCCCAGGCGTTCCAGTCGGACAGGACGGGCTCCTTTCGACGGAGTTCACTTTCCCCGAGAGTGCTCTCAGCTAACCTGGCCGACTTGCTCGTCGAGTGAACCGACAGTAGCGTCCCGTCACCGGGCGCGAAGGAGGACCGATGGACACCTACATGGTCGTGCTGCGGATCGTGCACATCATCGCCGGGGCCTTCTGGGTGGGATCGGCCCTCGTGGTCTTCCTCTTCCTCCAACCCACAGCCCGTGAGGTCGGACCCTCCGCCTCGCCATTCATGATGCACCTGGCCCAGAAGAAGCGCCTGCCGGATATCGTGTTGGGCGCGGCCGGGCTGACGATCCTCGCCGGGCTGCTGATGTACTGGCGGGTGACTGACGGCCTGGACGCGGATCGGGTCGGGTCTGATTACGGCATCGCCATCACGATCGGCGCCCTGGCCGCGATCGCAGCGGTGGCGCTCGGCGCCTCGGTCGTCCGGCCGAGCATGGTGGCCGCGGGGGCGATCGGCCAGGAGGTGGCGGCGAGCGGTGGTCCCCCCACGCCGGAGCAGGCTGCGCAGATCCAGGCCCTTCAGGGCCGCGTCCGGGCCGCGGGCAAGGCGATCGTCCCGCTCCTGCTCTTCGCCACCGCGGCGATGGCATCCGCGAGCTACCTGTGATCGGGATGGACGACGAGGGAGATGCTCCTCGGATCTACGAGGAGACGAAGACGATCGCGGTGGTCGGTGCCTCGACGACCGAGGGGAAGCCTGGTCACGACATCCCCCGGTACCTGCAAACACAGGGCTACCGGATCATCCCGGTGAACCTTGGGGTGGGGAGACCCTCGCGCGAACGGCTCCTCGGCTGATCTCGCCGCGATGTTCCCTCCTGACCTCCGACATCAGGGCAGCGTCGTTTCCAGCTCCACCTCGCGCCCGAGGAATCGACCCAGGTCCGACGCCGCGGCGTCCAGCGCCCGCGCATCGGCGCGTTTCGGCTCCTCGTAGAGGTACAGCTCCATCCTGACCAGGTTCCGCACGATCTTGCGTCTCCAATGCCCACCGATCCGCCCGTTCAGCACCACCCCGCCGCTCGGGAGGGTGCCGTCACCTCCACTCCCCGCGGCTCGCGCGCGCTCGACGCCGGGATCGCCGAAGAAGCGGGACTCGGTGAAGCCGACCACGAGCTCGTCGTACGTCTGGAGGAGATGGGCGCCGCGGGCGAGAGGGAGGGTGTCATCCGACGCGACCGACCAGAACAGGAGCCCGTCCACCCTCTCGCTCCGGACCTCGGATTCGAGCATGTCCAGTGCCTTCCGGATGTCGGCCATCGTCAGGC
>JALZDC010000073.1 GCA_030862755.1 Actinomycetota bacterium | reverse complement strand
TTCGCTGCCTCCGACTCGGACCCTCGTCCGGCGGCCACGCAGCGCCGTTCGCCGAGCTCCATCCCGTCCACCCCGGCCCCGACCACGCCGCCACCGACCACCCAAGCGCCTCCGCCTCCCGCGGACTCGGTGGAGGCTGCTGCGGCGGCCCTCGACGCCCTGGTGGCGGAGGGCCTCTCCGACGGCACGATCTCCGAGAAGGCCGCCGAGGAGATGGGCAAACGCCTGAATGATGCTCTGGACGGATTCCGGGAGGGGAACACCGAGCAGGCCGTCGACAAGCTCGACGACATCGTGAAGGAGGTGGAGAAAGCCGTCGACGAGGGTGAGATCGCCCACTCGCGGGAGCAGAGGCTCCGGAGGGCGATCGAGGACCTGGCCGATCAGATGCTCGCTGCCTCGCCGTCCGAGGAGGATTGAGTGCTATCTCTTCGCCGGGCCGTCCACCAGGCTCGCCGTAACGATCAGCCGCTCGCGGCTCGAGTACTTCGGGTGGCAGGTGGTGAGCACCAGGGTGGGCCGTCTCGTCTGCTCGAGCACCACGCCGGAGCCCGCTTCGGGACGCGTGAAATTCCGGTCGACCTCGTAGACGTAGGTTCCGTGCTGGGTGGCGAGTTCGATCGTGTCGCCCACCTGGACCTGATCGAGGTTCAAGAACGGATGGAGATACGTGGTGCGATGCCCCGCGATCGCGACACGGCCCGTGCTGTCCCAGGGGTCGGCGGAGTCGGGGTAGTGAGCGGGGCCCATCTTGAGGGTCTCCGTCCACTCGGATGAGCGATAGGTGTCATCGTCCGGACCCTCTACGACGATGAAATCGATGGCGATCGAGGGGATCACGATCGCGGCGTAGGCCTCCCCTGGGAGATGCCGCTCTTGCTCCCCGGCCGGCGAGGGTTCCTCGAAGAGCGGCGCGACCTCGGTTCGGAGCTGATCTTGGGCACGCGCCGTCTCCAGGCCGGTCCCCCACAGCAGCCACGACACGTAGCCCGCGAGCCCGGCCGCGGTCATGAGACAGCCGAAGCCGAAGGCTCGAACCACGGCGCGGAGCCGTGAACGTTCCTTCATCCCGCCCACGGTAGCCGCGGATGCGAGCTCCGACATCTGCCGAAGGTCCCAGGTCAGGGCTCCCTTGGCCGGTGGAGTCGCGGACCCGCGCTAGCATCGTCGCGTGAGCGTCACCTCCCCCCTCCTCGATGGTCTGAACGACATCCAGCGCGAAGCCGTCGTCCTGACCGAGGGCCCGGTGCTGATCGTGGCGGGGGCGGGGTCCGGCAAGACCCGTGCTTTGACCCATAGGATCGCCTACCTGATCCGGGAGTGTGGGGTCGCTCCCGGTCAGATCCTGGCGATCACGTTCACGAACAAGGCCTCACGGGAGATGGCCGAACGCGCCGGGGAGCTCCTCGGTGGCCCGATCTCTCGAGGGATGTGGGTGCTGACGTTCCATTCGGCCTGCGCGCGGATCCTGCGACGGGAGCACACTCACCTGGGCATCCCCTCGAACTTCACGATCTACGACGACGGCGATACGGAACGACTGATCGCCGGGATATCGCGCGACATGAACGTCGACCCCAAGCGCTACCCACCGAAGGCGGTCGCCTCCGCGATCGGCAAGGCGAAAGACCGCGTGCTGGGCCCGGAGGAGTTCGCTGAGATGGCCGCGGATCTTTACGAGGAGACGGTCGCGCGGATCTACACCGAGTACGAGCGGCGGAAACGGGAGGCGGGCGCGCTGGATTTCGACGATCTCATCAGCGAGACGGTCCGCCTGTTCCGCGCTCATCCGGAGGTCCTCGAGCACTACCAGGAGCGGTTCCGGTACATCCTGATCGACGAGTACCAGGACACGAACCGTGCCCAATACGAGCTGGTGAACATGCTCGCCGCCAGGTACCGGAACATCTGCGTCGTGGGCGACGCGGACCAGGGCGTCTATTCCTGGCGCGGCGCCACGATCCAGAACATCCTCGACTTCGAGCGCGACTATCCGGATGCGGCCGTGTTCCTGATGGAGCAGAACTATCGCTCGACGCAGAACATCCTCACGGTCGCGAACGCGCTGATCGAGAACAACGTCCAGCGCAAGCCCAAGAACCTCTGGACCGAGGCGGGGTCCGGGGACCCGGTCGTCCGGGTTCGAGCGAACGACGAGCACAGCGAGGCCTACTTCGTCGCACAGGAGATCGAACGGTTGCGGAGCGAGGAGGGACTCCGCTACCGGGACGTCGCGATCTTCTACCGCACCAACGCGCAGTCGCGCGTGATCGAGGACGTCATGATGCGGGTCGGCATGCCGTACCGCGTCTTCGGCGGGGTTCGCTTCTACCAGCGGAAGGAGATCAAGGACATCCTCGCCTACCTCCGGCTCCTCACCAATCCACAGGACGTGATCTCGTTCCGGCGGGTCGTGAACACGCCGAAGCGAGGGATCGGCGATGCCACTGTGTCCGCGGTGGAGGCGTTCGCGCGGGACGAAGGCATCGACGTGATGGAGGCGTGCCGCCGCGTGGACGAGATCGCGTTGCTCGCTTCCCGGGCCAAGGGAGCGGTGGCCGGGTTCACCTCGGTTATGGCGGCATTGGCCGGTCACTTCGCCCTGGGTGCCGGACCGGCCCGGATGGTGGAGTTCGCGGCACAGGAGTCCGGCTACTTGGCGGAGCTCGAGGAGGAGCGCACCGTCGAGGCGCAGGGGCGCATCGAGAACATCCAGGAGTTGTCCGGCGTGGCCGCGGAGCTGATCGCCCGCGACTCCGAGGCGGGCCTCGACCAGTTCCTGGAGCAGGTGTCCCTGATCGGAGAGCAGGACACCTACGACGAGGAGGAGTCGTCGATCACGCTGATGACGCTTCACATCGCCAAAGGCCTCGAGTTCCCGGCGGTGTTCATCGTCGGGCTCGAGGACGGGATCTTCCCGCACTACCGGTCGATGACCGACTCCGCCGAGCTCGAAGAGGAGCGCCGGCTGCTCTACGTTGGCATCACCCGGGCGCAGAAGCGCCTGTATCTCTGCCACGCGTGGGGAAGGACGCTGTTCGGACAGACCAGCTACAACCCGCCGTCCAGGTTCCTGAACGAGCTCCCGGCGAGCCTGCTCGACGTGCGCGAGGAGGGTGGCGGAGCCGGCCGCGGCCGCCCGGGGGACCGCGACCCCTCCCGTGGAGGGAGAGCTCGGAGGCCGGAGGGCGGGTACTCCGTCGTGGGACTGCCCGGGAAAGGCAAGGTGGACGTGCCGTCCTCCGGATGGAGCCCGCCGCGGGTACCGAAGCGGGAGGTCCCCTCCGTGTCGGAAGGGGACACCGTCCTGCACGAACGGTGGGGCGAGGGTGTTGTGCTCACCGTCACGGGTCAAGGGGAGGATGCGGAGGCGACGATCGCGTTCTCGGACGCGGGCGAGAAGCGGCTGCTCCTCTCGTACGCGCCGCTCACGCGAGTCGGATGAGCCCTCACTCGTCGGGGAACGGAAGCACCCGGGTCCCACGGTCCGGATCCCACGCGACCACGGTCTTCGGCTCGGCGAACGTGATGAACCCCGCCGAGGCGACGTCCACCGAGAACGCGTGGAAGCGGGGTTCTGCGGGTGCCCAGTCGATCCGGGCCATCACGGCCTTTCGGCACGCCTCTCTGAGCGCAGGATCCTGGATGTCAGTCGCTCGCCCGTAGATCTTCGCGTCACCCTCGGTGCCCATCCTGTCCGTGGTGCAGGTATGGAGTACACAGCGAGGATCGCGGAGCAGATCCAGCGCCTTCCCGGCTCTGCCACATCATGCCCAGGATCAGGTGCCCATCCGCGAAGTCGAGCTCGCACGGGCTGATCCGCGGCGATCCGTCCGTCCGGAGCGTGCCGAGCATGCAGAGCTCCTGCCGTCGGAACCGTTCGGCCGCCCGATCGGCGATCTCAGGGCACGCCGTGGCGAACTCGACCCACCGCATGTCGGCGAGCCTACGCGCTCACCCCGCCAGGCGTTCGAGCACATTGCTCGTGATCCGGCGAACATCCGGATCGCCGCCCTCGATCCCGTACGTCCAGTCGGTGCAGCCGACGTTGAAGACCGTGCCTCCGCCGGAGACGTTGAAACAACCGACCACCGCGTGGTTGTTCGCGATCCGATGGACCTGATCCGTCCATCCGTCGCCGAACAGGGCCATCGCCACGTGCTCGAGCTCTCCCGGCTCGTGCGCGTAGCGCGAGGGCTGTTCGTCCTGCGACCAGAGCTTCGCCGGCGCCGAGGCGAGCACCTCCAGGGTGTCGGGAGCTCCGTCCATGTGCGTGGGAACCGGCAGCCCGTCTGCGATCGCGAGCTCGCAGCCGTCGACCTCGTAGCCCACGATCGCGTCGGCGAGTCCGAGCGCGTCCCCGTAGCGGAGCCCTGTCCCTTCGAACGCCCAGTGGTCGGGACGCCACAACGTGTAGGCC
>JALZDC010000160.1 GCA_030862755.1 Actinomycetota bacterium | reverse complement strand
CTCCGTAGGTGCGCGCAACGGCGTCGAGATCGGACGCGAGGTCCTCGAAGCGGTACCCGCGCGCGGGGACGCTCGAATGCCCGTGTCCCCGGAAGCAGAACCGCACCGCCGTGCCGGCGAGAGACGGGGTGAACGGCGCGAGTTCGCGGCATGAATTCGTCAACCCGTGGGCGAGGACCGTGACCGGCTCTCCGGCGCCGTCGACCTCGACGTGCAGCGTGACGTCGCCGTTGAGGACCTCGGGCATGGCCCCACAGACTGTCAGGCTTCGATCAGGTCGTCCTGAGGAGCGAAGCGGTCGCGGATCCGTCTAGCCCACACCGCGATCGCGGCGGTGAACAGCAGGAACACGGCGCCCGACGCGATCAGGATGATCCTCGTCCGGCCCGGGTCGTTCTCGATCCAGACGAGCGAGAGGATCACCGCTGGGACGATGAACCCGAGGTTGTAGGCGATGTCGAACAGCGCGAACGCCCGGCCGCGGAACCCGTCGGGCATCGCCTGCTGCACGATCGTGTCCGCAGAGATCTTCCCGACGAAGAAGGCGAAGAAACCGACGAACAACATGCCGGCGAAGCCGGCAACCGAGACGAGTCCGCCGAACGCGGTCGTCCCGACACCGAGGAGAGCCATCGAGGCCAGGAGCAGCCGAACGGGCGGTATCCGATCCTTCCAAGCCTGCGCCAGGATCAGGCCGAGCACCCCACCGATCAGGCCCACGCCGCCCGAAAGGAGTGTCGGGACCTGGCTCTCCGCACCTCCTTCGACGAGGTTCTTCGCGTAGAGCGCGAAAACGAACAGGCCGAGGCCCCAGAACTGGTAGCGGAGCATCTGGAAGCCGGTCAGTCCGACGGCCGCCGCGGGACGAGAGGCCACTTCACGGATGCCGTCGGTGATGCTGCGGACCACCCGACGAGCCTCCTGGGAGAACGTCGTGACGTGCGGCTCGGTCTCGACGTGCCGGAGACGGGTGGCGACTAAAGCTCCGATCGCGAGCACGACGGCGCCGGCAAGGACCACCAGCCAGGACGGCAGGGCGGCGCCGACTCCGAATGCCAACCCGATGCCCACGATCTGGAAAAGAGCACCACCCGCCTGCGAGAGCGCGTTGCCCTGCAGCAGATCGCGGCCCGAGAGCACGTCGGGGATCGCAGCCGACTTCACGGCGAGCGTCACACGGATCACCGCCTGGCCTGCCAGCAGCCCCACGATCAGGGCGGCCGTTGCGCCAACGTCGCCTTCCGTGCTGCCAACGCCAAGGGGCAGGAGGATCGCCACCGCCACGACCCCCACTACCGCGGCCGTGATCAGGTTGGACCACCACACGACGCGCCGCCTCTCGAACCGATCGATGACGACCCCGATGAACGGTGACAGCAACGTGTACGGGACGTACAGCAGCAGGATCACCTGCAGCAGATAATCGGCGGAGGGCACGTTCTGCACGTCGAAGCCCTTGTGCCCACCGAAGGCGATCGACTTCCCGATCGCACCCTGGACCACACCCTGACCGGCCTGGGTCAGGAACTGCACGCTCATGAGCGTCGCAAAATCGCGGTTGGAGAACTGCGAGAACAGTCGGTTGAAGAACCCGCCGAACGCGCCGAGCCGGTGGAGGATCGTCGCGCCGCCTACGCGCAGGACCGCCCCCGCACCCACCGCGACCGCGACCGCGACCCACGCTTTGGCCTCGGTGAGCGGTCCGCGCCAGACGCCCAGCACGGTGATCCCGGCGATCAGGGACATCACGATCGAGATGCCGGGGATAAGGGCGATCCGGCTGGGTGCGTCCTTCAGTCCGAAGAACGGCGCGGCCAGCAAGCCTGGCAACACAGCCAGGGCGAACAGGCCGGCGAGGACGCGACCCTGGTGGGGAAGATCATCAAGCGGTCCGGGCGGCTCGGCGAATCGCGCGGCCGCCGCCTCGGCCGCCGCGCGCGCGCTCTCGACGACGTCGGCCGGTGGCTCGTAGAAGCCTCCCCCGGTCAACACGTATGTGCCCGGGCCGATTTCGGTCGACTCGGCGATCGCTCGCTCGAACGCGGCCTCCTCCTCTTCCGTGCTGCACCCGCCCGTCGGGACGCCGTTGCACCTCCCGGCGTAGTACTCAGCGATCAGGAACACGGCGGGCGGCTCCGGGTAGGCCGATCTACGTCGACGCAGCTCGCTCCAATGGCTCCGCGAGGTTTCCCGGTAGTTCTCGCTCGGCCCGTCGGAAGGGGTTCCCCGACGGAAGTCCTCCACCGTGCCGACATACGTCGCGTTGTACTTCGCGAACGTACCGGGCAGCCCCGTTCGGAATACGTTCGTGTAAGTCTTCGCCCATCCGTACGTGGTGTTGGAGCCGGTCTCGTCGTCGGTGTTCCCGTAGTTCACGACCAGGACGCTCGGGCGCTCACCGGCGCTCACGACCACCTCACGCACGGCCGCCAGGGAGGTTCGCACGCTCTGCGGTGCCCACTGGTTGTCCTGCTGGGCCCACCGGTTCATCGCGGGGTCGATGAAGACCCATGCGAGCGCACCCACGACGACCAGTGCACCGAGCGCGCCTGCGATCCTCCTCGTCCCCTCCCCGCGGTAGAGCCATCGCACGGCCGCGAACGCGCCCAAACCCGCGAGCGCCATCGGGGCGGCGGTGGCGTTCATGAAGCGGTAGTACGGGATCTCCTGTCCGAGCAGGAACGTCAGGACTCCCGCGAACGGGAACATCCACCAGATCGAGACCTGCTCGTACTGCCCGGCGGGTGTGCGGGTACGCCTCGCGACCACGACCGCCGAGACGATCGCCAGCAGGATCAGCGGGAACGTGATCGCCGGCTGCATGGAGGTGAGCCATTCGATCAGCCGCTGCCGGAAGAACTCGGCCGAATAGGGAGGTGGGAGCGCGGCGTCCTTCAGCAGCTCGGGACCGCCGGGGCCCCAGATCCCCACGACCCAGAGCGCGAGCCCGGTGATCATCCCGGATCCCGTCGACAGCAGGAGCGGCCCGTCCGAACGCATCGCCGAGCCCAGCCGGAACCGGCTGGTGACCACGTGCGTTCCCCAGACGCCCATCAGAGACACGCCGAACAAGACGCAGGTGGTCGGATGTGTGAACGCCGCCGCCATCCCGATCAGGAAGATCGCGACCCGTGCGCCCCACGAGGTCCGAGCGGCGTCCGCGAACGCCACGATCAAACAGAGCAGGAACAGGACCGTGATGTTGTCGAGGTAGCCGACGTACGGGGTGGTGAGGAACAGGCCGGCCGTCGCGAGCATCGTGAGGGGGACCACGAGCGGGTCACGCGTGCTCCGGAACGCACCCGCCCCGAGCGCGAGCCCCGTGAGGATCGGGATCCCGAGCATCAAGAAGGCGCTGAAGCTGTAGTTGCTGATCCCCGCTACCCGCTGCAACAACGCGCCGGCCAGCGGCACCGCCACCCGGTACCCACCCGAGAAGAGGTTGTCGGGACCCCAGTCGCCGGCGACGGACCCAGGGTCGTCCTCCAGGATCACACCGGCTCGCCACGTGTACCAGGCTGGATCCCGGGTCGGCGCCGAGAGCGACGGGTCGGCGATGAACCGCCAGCCCAGCGACAGCAAGAGGATCAGCGCGAACCCGACGATCGCCCACCACGACCCGAGTCGGCTCGGGGGAGCGAGGAGAGGCGGCACGGCATGCTCGTCGGCCTGTGATGTCCGGGTGAGCGTCACGTTCCTCCCGTAGGCGCGGGCTGCGGCAGGCCCCCAGGATAGATGACGAGTTGCAGGGGACCTGACTCCCGGCCTCGGGCTTCATCTGCCGACCTCACGACCGTCGGGCCGTCTCGCCGGTGTTCGGGGATGGGATACTCCTCGGGCCCCGCATCCGCCTTGGCGGTAGACACCGCGGCGACCGTGCTCCCATGTCGGCCTAAAGGGCTCGCGATATGGGGCGGCGAGCCAGGTCGTGATGGGCACCGACGCGAGCAGCCCGAGCCTCCCGACCAGGGTGCGCACGATAGCCGTGGCGACGACCTCCCCGTTGGCCACGGTGCCGGCGGGTTGATCGGCGAGAACGAAGAGGATCAGGAGCGGCACCGACGCGCCCGCGTAGGCGAGCACGAGGATGTTCACCGTGGACGCCACATGGTCACGGCCGATCCGCATCCCCGATCGGAGCAGGCGCCGGCGGGTCATCGTGGGGTCGATCGAGCGGACCTCCCAGACCGCGGATGCCTGTGTCACGGGGCAGACAGGACGGGCGCGCGGCGAGGCGTCGAGGTCGCACGTCGTGATCCTCCACATCTGCCCGGGTCGAGCAGCGCGAACGGCAAGGCGCTCCGACGAAGGCCTCCTCGGTCAAGCTGAGGCGCAGGTCTTGCAGAGGCCTATCAGGTCGAGACGGTGGCTGACGCTGGCGAACCGAGCTTCTCGAGCGAGCACGTCCAGGGTTCGATCGAGCTGGCGCTCCAGCGCGGTGGGGATGTGGAGATCCTGCACTCGGCCGCACCTCGAGCACATCAGATGATGATGGTGACCCGTCAACTCCTCAGCGAGCTCGTATCGAGCGAAGCCGTCCTCGGAGGCAACCCGGCGGATGAGCCCCACCGACTCGAGCTCCGCCAGGTTCCGGTACGCGGAACTCTGCGGCAGGTTCTTCCGCCCCCGTACGATGTCGGGAAGTGCCAGCGGCATCGCCGCTCTCGAGAGGATGTCCACGAGTCTCCGGCGGGTCCGCGTGTAGCGCTGTCCCGACGTCGCCAGCCTTGACGCCACCTCTTGGTGGAGCTCCATCAGTGGGCCTCCTGCTGAAGAGCCCGCGGCGCGGTTCGCTTCGCGAGCGCAACGGCCGCGAAGAGAGCTGCTGCGACGAACACGGTCGCACCACCGGGCGCGATGTCGAGCGGCCGCGCGAGCGCCAGACCGACGAGCGACGACACGGCGCCGATCGCGATGGCTAGCCGCAGCGTCCCTTGGAACGAGCGCGCCATCAACTGTGCCGATGCCACGGGCAGGACCATCATCGCCGCGATCAGCAAGATCCCGACGATCTTCATCCCCGCGACGATGACGCCCGCCGTGAGGGCGGCCAGCGCCACGCTGAGCGGACCGACCGGGAGACCGGCGACGCGAGACCAATCCTCGTCCGTCACCACGGCGAACAGCGCTCGACCGGTCAGACCCATCGCGATGACGACGGCCGTCCCCAGGACCGCGATCGTCACGACCCCCACCCATGTGACGGCAAACGGATCCCCGAACAGGTAGGAAAGCGTCTCAAGTTCCACGTCACCTGCCCTGCTCGCGAAGACTGCGCCCATCGCGATGCCCACGTAGAAGAAGAGCGCCAGTGCCAGGTCGCCCGCAGCCTTCCGTTTCAGCCGAAGCACCTCCACGCCCACGGCACCGATCACCGCGAACGTCAACGCCGTCCACACCGGCCAGATCCGGATCAGCAGGCCTGCACCGACGCCGGCGAACGCGACGTGGGCGATCCCGTCGCCCACCAGGGAGAGCCGCTTCTGCACCAGGAAGGCCCCGATCATCGGTGCGAACACCCCGACGGCCAGGCAGGCGATCAGCGCCCGTTGGACTTCGCCTGTCTCGAACGGATACGGCAACGGCAGGGCGGCGATCACCGGAGGTCCTCGAGCCAAAGCGGCAGATCTTCGCGGTGGACACCGAGCGACACGCCACGTGACGCGAGCTCCGATGGATCCCCGTCGAACATCACCTTCTGCTTGAGCACCACGACCCGGTCGATCACGTCGGCCACCGCGGCGAGCTCGTGGGATACGAGCAGCACCCCGGCCCCGTGCTGCCGGATGAGGTGGACGAGCGAGTCGCGGAAGCGACGCTGGGATTCGGCGTCCACACCTGCGATCGGCTCGTCGAGGACCAGCAGCTCCGGCTCGCCGGCGAACGCCCTCGCGATGAACGCACGTTGCTGCTGTCCGATCGAGAGCTCGTTCAGCGGACGCGCAGCGAGCTCCGAGAGACCAACTGACTCGATCGCGTGGCGGACCGCCTCGTGGTCCGAGCCCGTGAGTCCCCGCCACCATCCGCGTTGGCGTAGTCTCCCCGCTGCGACGATCTCCTCCACGGTGGCCGGCATTTCGGACAGGAGCGAGGGTCGCTGGGGAACGTAGCCGACGCGCCACCGATCGCGCACATCGCCCGGCGGACGGCCGAGCAGATCCACGCGACCTGATCCGGGGGTCAGGGCACCCAGGATCACCTTGAGGAGGGTGGATTTTCCAGACCCGTTCGGGCCAACCAACGCCACGAACTCGCCTGCGCGAACCTCGAACGTGACGTCCTGAAGGACGAGCTCGCGTCCGTAGCCGAGCGAGAGACCATCGGCACGAACCAACACCTCGGCATCTCGAGGGGAACGGGCCCGGACGTGCCGAGCGGGCTCAGCACCCATCCGGGCTTTCCGCAAGGATCCGCAAAACGAGAGTGAGACTCATTCCCAGTCGCACGATGCGTGGATGGTATCGAGTCGCTGGGTTCCACGTCAATCGGCGAGCGGATCGGGAGGGGGCGCCACCTCTCCCCCGCCGCGCTGTACCCACTGGTCCGGTCCCGCATCGCCGCCGCCCGCTACCGTCACGAGCCGCGGAAGGAAGTGCTCCCACCCCTCGAGCTGCGCCGCCTCAGGTTCTCCGGCAGCCCGGAGTGCGTCAGCCGGACGATCGTGCCGTCGCCGTCTGGGATTAGTTCGATCGCGGTCGACGAGCCGGGTGGGAGTTAATCCGTCCCTCCCAGCCCCAGGTGAACACGACTCGCCGTGGACAGTTCCATCCCGTCACGTTGACGCGATACTCACCGCCGGGAACCGCTTCCACCGTGGCGTCCACTTCTTCCACCGCGCGATCTTGTGCGGGTCGGTGAGAAACGGGAACCGTCTCGGGGGCGCCTCGATCCGGATCTCACTGTTGACGGTGAACGCGCCGGCGGCCACGTCGTGTTCCTTCCTCGGCTTCCACTTCCTCTTCCAGGGTCTTGAGGCTTCCGCTCCAGAAAGCCTGAAGTGAGGCGTGCAGCTCGGCCAGCGCGTGCCGGTTCGCTCGATAGAGTCGCCTCGCGCCGTCCCGCTGCTCGGTCACGAGCCCTGCCGTTCGCAGGACGGTGAGGTGCTGCGAGATCGCCGGACGGCTGACATCGAAGTGCGAGGCGATATCGCCGGCCGAGCGCTCCGCATCCCAGACCAGACGGAGGATCCGGCGTCGTCGAGGTTCGGCGATCGCCTTCAGCGCAGCCTCCATCGGACGGGATGTAAGCAGGTGCTTACGGTGCTGTCAACGCTCGGCCGGCCAGTCGAACCCGGCCAGATCTGGTCCGCTCGAGGATCCCATCCGCGATGAGCGATCTCAAGGCCGAGGCGATCGCGTGGTGAGGATGGCCCGTACGCTCGGCGAGGGTCGCGGCGCTGTCGGAGCGACGGGCACGGAGGACCTCCACCACGGCGCCACGAACCTGGCGAGCGCTGCCCTCGAACGGGGACTGCCGTCGGCCGGACGGCCTTCCCCTCCGGCCTGCGGCACGGAACCGGCAGTGGGGTTCGAGCGGGCAGGCCTCGCAGCGGGGCGCCGGCCGGCAGTGGACCCGGCCCAGATCCATCAGGGCCTGGTTCCACTCGCCCGGTGCCGTCGGATCGAGCCACGCTTGCGCATCAACGATGAGCCGATCCACTGCCACCTCGTCGGGCTCGGCCCCATGGATCGCCCGGGCGCAGATCCTCCGGACGTTGGTGTCCACCGCCGGGAACGGCTCACCGTGACCGATCGAGGCAACGGCGGCGGCCGTGTACGGGCCGACGC
>JALZDC010000151.1 GCA_030862755.1 Actinomycetota bacterium | reverse complement strand
CGGCAACGTCGTCCGAATACTTCACGACTGAGCGACACGCCGCTTCGGGCTGGATCGCCCTATGGATCGGGAGCACGCCGGAGCACCGATGCTAAGGTCGCTCGCCAGTCTCCGGCTTTTCAGGGAGATCAGTGAAGGATGATCCGCGGATGGCGATGACGGGCGAGAGCCTCGCCGAGCGCTGCGCCGAGCACAGCTGCTGTATCCGCGTTCCACGCGTCGAGGCATCGCCCGAGGTCTCGCATCTGACCGGCGAGTGGCATCTGATGTGGATGCGCGATGACAGCGCCTGGTTCCTGGCTCCTCCGCAAGGGAACGTGTGGGAGATCCGCGTTCCCGCCGATGCCGATCCGGCCGGCGAGCTCGCGGTCGACGGTGTGATGTTCGAGGACATCCGGCAGGAGATCGACCGGAAGGGCTTGTTCCCACCCTGCTGAGTGGTTAGGCCTCGGTTGAGGCCCGGCATGGGGAACGTCGATGACCACGTCCGAGCTCAGCCGACGGGGAGCTTGAACCTCCTCACTTGAGGATGTTCATCGCTCAGCCAGCGACCATCACGACCGTAGTGATGGAGGCAAGGGCCTCGATCGGCATGAGCGCCTTGGCCCGGCGATGTGAGCGGCATCGTGTCGGTCGGGCTGAAGGTCGTCGCGTTGGTGAACGACAGATTGAGGTTGTCCACGGAACCTGGCATCCAGTCCGTCTGGCCGAGCTCGTGGGTCACCATCTGCGGAAACAGGAGATCGGGTTCTCGTTGGTCGGCTGGCCGCGGATGGTCGGCCCGCCACGGGCCACCTCCCAGAACCACAGTGCGAACACGAGTCCGATCGGGCTCCACCCGCCGGCGGTATCGTCAGGGAGGCATGTCGGAAGATCGCTCGTACGTCGATCAGAACACGCGAGAGCGAGAGCGCCTTCGCGCCCTCGTCGAGCGTTTGGACGAGGACGAGCTTCGCGCTCCCGTGAACGAGCACTGGACGGTCGCCGCCGTCTTCGGTCACATCGCGTTCTGGGATGCCCGCGTGGTGGCGCTGGCGGACAAGATGGAGCGTGGCGAGCCCTTCTCCCCCACCGACACCGAGCCCGAGGACGTCGACTGGATCAACGACGCCTCGCGCCCCCTGATCCACGCGATCCCACCGCTCGAGGTCGCCCGGCTGGCGCTCCGGATCGCCGAGGAGACCGACGCCCGCGTCGCGACACTCCCGGTCGACCGCCTCTGGCCGAACGACCCCGACAGTCCGCTGTACGCTCTGCGCGCATCGCACCGGGGCGAGCACCTCGACGACGTCGAGGCGGCGCTCCGAGCCGGGCGCTGAACCGAAGGGCATCGACCCGACACGGCGGCAACCCCATCGCCGCCTGGCCTGGCGACGAGTTCACCGTCACGGACGCGGCCCCGGGCTCGCGCTTCCTGCTCATGGCAGGCAAGCTTTACGGGGAGGTGCTGGTCTTCAACGGGCCATACGTCGACTGAATCGGTCGGCTCACGTCTCTCCGCCTGCCACTCGCCGCCCTCCGGCGACCGGCGGCCGGGAGACGAAACGAACGATGACGCTCGGACCCGATCCGAGAGTCGCTCAGTCCCCGTCGTCGAGATGAGGATCGTCGTGGTCCGTCGCTCCCGGCACGTCGTCCCGCACGGACAACGCCGCCTCTTCGGGCGATGCGAACTCGTCCCGTTCGAGCACCGCGTCTCCGACGAGCTCGTCCTCGTCGTCGGACACGCCGTCGTCGACCACCGAGAGGGCTTCGTCGGTACTCGGCCGTTCCGGCCGCTCCTCGGCGAGGCGCTGGTCGAGGGACTCACCCTCGAGCCCCTCCTCGGCGGTCGTGCCGACCGACTCCGCTCCGAAGGCGTGATCGGTCTGCATGATGGCTGCCTCGAGCTCGTCGCCCTCGTCCGCGTCCCGCGGCTCCCGATCCTCCATGACTCAGTCCTCCTCGCCCATCTCGGCTTCACGCCGCATCGCCGGAAAGGGGGTTCGTGGGGACTCTACTGCGGAGGCCGGCGGCCACATCATCTTGGCCGGAACCGGCGGGATCCGTGGCGGATGCGTTCAGAGTCTCACGAGGATCCCTTCTTCTGCCAGATGTGTGTCGTCCAGTTCAAACCCTCCGTTCCCGCTTCTCGGTTGAAGTCATCGCCGACCTTCTCGGACGCCACGTGCATCTGGTCATGGCTGTCCCACTCAGACATCGTGCTCACGAGGCCCGGCTCGTTCTCGTCCTCGTAGACGCTGCCGTTGCGGGAGCCCATCTCTTCCATCATCGGGGCGTACTTCTCGGACGTCGCCACGAACCGCTCAACGTCCGGCACCTTCACGATGTATTGCACGATCACCGTCACGGCTCTCCTCCTTCGCTCGGCGGCGCCTATCTGGCCTCTGCGTAGTGGGTGGCGCCCTGGAACTCAACGAACATGGCGGGCTGGTCCCCGACCACCCAAGCATCATGGCCCGGAGCGATCCTGTAGACATCCCCTGCGGTCACGTCGCCGGTGCTCCCGTCCTCATGCTCCACGTGAAGCCGTCCGGACACCACGTACCCGACGTGCTCGACCTGACAGCTCTCTGTCTTCACCACCGGCTTGATGCATTCGGACCAACGCCAACCGGGTTGGAACGTATATCTCCCGATCTGACCGCCGGCGAGACCCACGAGCTCAACCGTAGTCTTGTCGGGCGTTCGCGTCTCATCTGGTGAATCGAAGTTCCTGCTTTCGACACCTGGCATCTAGCTCTCCCTTCTCAACCCGCTGCACTTCCATGCAGCGTGGAGTCCCTCTCATCGTGCTTCCAGCTCCGGTCGGCCGCCATGCTCACTTCCCCTCGCCAACTGAGACGTCCCGAGATGAAGGATCATTGCGACTCCCCTGCGCGCCTCGTTACCAGGGCCTCTGCAGGTTTCCTGGCCTTCACGACCACCCCGGTTGCCACGTGACCGTGACGCTCGGGAGGCAGCGTCTTCCTCATGAGTTGGATGACTTCGTCGGTGAAGAGGGGGTAATAGGAAGCCTCGTCGATGCCGGATGGACGATGCCCACCCACCCACACGTCGACGAACCCAGCCCCTTGAAGCTTCGCGGCGAAGACACGCTCCGCCATGGCCCCGGATACTCACCCAGCCCAGGCGCTCTGGTCGTTCGCGATCTCAGGTGGTAGCTCCCCCTCGACGGTGAGGTCGGCGATCGAGATCCGCCCGTCCGGCCGTAGGACGCGGAAGATCTCCGCGAGCGCCCTGCTCTTTCGAGCCGAGAGGTTCAAGACACCGTTCGAGATCACCACGTCGACGGACCCGTCGGCGAGCGGGATGTCCTCCATCTCGCCGCGACGGAATTCCGTCCAGCCGTCCACACCCGCTTCGGTCGCATGTGCTCTGCCTCGTTCGCACATCTCTTCCAGGATGTCGAGTCCGATCACCCTCCCCTGAGGACCGACCCGCCTGGCCGCCAGGATGCTGTCGATCCCTCCTCCCGAGCCGACGTCGAGGACGCTCTCCCCCGGCTGCAGCAATGCGTACCGCACGGGGTTCCCGACACCGAGGGCCCAGTCCACGGCCCCAGGTGGGACCTCGGTGATCTCCTCGTCCGAATAGAGCCACCGCGCGACCGTCTCGCCGGCGCCTGCCGAGATTTCGGCGTAGGCATCCCGCACCGCTTCCTTGATCTCATCCTGGAACATCAGGTCCTTGGCCATGGCCTACAACCCCTCCACGAAGCGTTCGAGGCGCTCCTTGACGTGGGACGGGATCTCCTCCGCCGACGAGGTGGCGAGGAACGCCCGCATCTCCTTGGCGAACTCGAGCTCGCCGCAGCACCTCCGGCAGAACGAGAGGTGCTTCTCCACCTTCTCCTGGTCTTCAGGCGAGATCGCGTGGTCCAGGTAGTCCCAGAGTTGCCGCACCGCCTCCGAGCAGGGAATCGCCTTCGTGTCTTTCATCTTCATCTCTCTTTCGTGAGAAGTCCGGCTTCCTGCGCGTACGCCCACATCTCGCGCTCGAACAGCCGACGTCCCCTGTGGAGGCGCGCCAGGATCGTGCCGAGGGGTGCTTCCATCAGGCGGGCGATCTCCTTGGTCGCGAACCCGTCGATGTAGCGGAGCACGAGGGGGACGCGGTAGATCTCTGGCAACCGGGTGAGGACCTCATGCAGATCCTCGGAATCGAACACCTGCAAGAAGTCGGTGTGGAGCGTGTCCGAGTAGGGGAAGGGGTCCTCGTCCACGAGTGTGCGGTAGAGAGAGAAGTCGCTCAGGTCGCCCATCGGCCGTTCGTCGACCGTCCTGGAACGCTTCCGGAGCTGATCTCGGAACACGTTCACCAGGATCGTCTTGAGCCAGCGTCTTGCTGCCGCGTCTTCCTTCAGGGTCCCGAACGCTCTGAAGGCCTGCAGCAGCGCTTCCTGGACGAGGTCCTCCGCGTCGTCGCGCACCAACCGTCGCGCGAGGGAGTAGAGGGCGGGGAGCTCGGCGAGCACGAGCTCCTGGAAGGCTTCCTTGGTTCTCTCCCGGACCACCAACCCACTCATCAGGATACGGATCTCCGCATGCATGTCTCCTGTAGCTCAGGACGACCGTGCCGGCCAATCTATTGCAGTGCTCCAGAACCGCAATCGAACCCACTCCCATGTCGTCCCTTGAGGACGAAGGGAGGTGAACGGCATGACGACCATGACAGTGGATCGGGCCGCCCCGGCGGCAGCAGAGGGAGACCTCCGCACGGGCTCGTGGCTGATGGGGGCCGCGGCCGTTGGGTTCATCGGTTATGCGGTGATCTTCTTCGTCCGGAACTTCACGGACAGCTTCTTGGAGCTGGGGATCGGCCCGAACGAGGTGAACGTCGGGAAGGAGGCGATCCAGAACTTCAGCCCGTCACTCTTCCACTACATCAGCCACCTGCACATCGCGGTATCCGGGTTCATCGCGGCGACGGGGGTAGCGGTACTGTTCCTCGTGGCCTACGGCGTGCGGCGAGGCGAGCTCTGGGCGTGGGTGGGGGCGGTAGCAGCACCGGTCATCGGGCTCCTCGTGGCCCTTCCGGCTCACTATCCGAACCACTTCGACACACTTGGCCACCTGGGGCTGATCTACCTCGCGACGCTGATCTTCGTGGCCGGTGCCCTCGTGGCACTTCGAGGGATCGTGACCACTCGCAAGGGTTGAGCTCGGCGGAGGTTTTGGGCGGTCGGCTCAGTCCGGCCGCCCGCCTCACAACGGGGAGCGGGAGGGGGTGGGAGATGGGGCAAGCGGGGAACCTGTTGTGTGCCAAGTGCGGAGGGTCGACGGACGGCTGGAAGTGCGCGATCTGCGGATCAGTGGCGGACGAACACGACGCCGGACACCTTCACGTCGGCTCCGATCGCTATTGCACGCTGAGGTGCGCGGCGTGCCAGCATGCTGATGTCCACTGCACGTGCGTGTAGCGAGCCGAACCATCGGATCGAACCCTTATCCAGCGGCGATCATGTTTCCCGTCTCGGCAGCGTGCCAGTCGAGGCCCATCGTCTCGAACCTCTCCACGGCTCGCCGGATCAGTCTTTTGTCTCCACGGGCGTACCCAAGAGCGCGGAGAGCGAAAGGTTCGAGGTAGGTCTTCGGTTTCACCATCGCCGGCGCTTCCTTCTCGATCTCATCGCGGCGGTCGAGGGCCAGGAGGCCGTTCAGCCATGCGATCGATCCGTACCAATCCAGGAAGCCTTCGGGACGCCACTTGTCGAGTCTCCGCTCGAGATCCTCGAGATCTCCTCGTGCGACGGCGAGTTCGACGAGCGCGGCGTCGAACCGGTACCCCTCCATGCCAAGATCCGTCGCGGACCTCTCGAGCCGCCCGGCCGCCGACTCGTCGCCGAGATGGACACTGGCGAGCGCGCACGAGAGGAGGGAGCGAACGTTCGATGCGCACGGGGTCGCGATGTTGGCGGTTACGGCAGACTCGGCGCGGGCGATGAGGTCCCGAACCGCCTCCCACCGCCCCATCGCCTGCTCGACGTCGATCAGGAGCATCGCCGCGTGCATCCGATGGTGCGGCGTAAGCGTGCTCGTCACCTCGTCGTGAGCCTCCGAGATCTGGCGAGCCTCGTCGAACCGGCTCGTCACGAGGCAAGCCGGATGGCCGAACACGTAGATCAACGAGACGTGATCGGGGTCGGAGAGCGTGGGAACGAGGTCGAACCGTCGACGGGCCCAGTCGTGGGCTTCGTCGTAGTCGCCTCGAGCGAAGGCCTCCTCGACGCGGGATCCCCATGCCCATGACCGCAGCTCCACGTCGGCCAAACGATCGGCCAGGGCGGTGGCCTCGCGCGAAGCATCCGCGAACCTCTCCGGGTCGAGGTAGCCGCGGGCGATCGATGCGCGGGCGCGGGTGGCCGTGTCCGGCTCGCTGAGCTCCATCGCACGATCGATCCATCCAGCGATCAGAGCGCGCTCTGGTCGCCGCTTCCACATCGCGGCCCGTGTCGCGGTGTGGAAGGCGAGGATGCTGTAGGTGTCCGCCGCGGTGGCCTGATCGGTCGTGCCCTCCAACGAGTTCAGCATCGCCGTCCAGAAGGCCTCCCCGTCGAACTTGAAGACGTTCGCGCGTCCGATCTCCCTCCAGAGCTCGGCCCGGTCCGCCTCGTCCGGCTCCAATTCGAGAGCGCGGTGGAGCAACGCGAGGCCCTCATCGATCTCGAAGCGGCCGATCGCCCGCTGGGCCGCACGGCGGAGCCACGTGAGGGCATGTGCTCGCAGCGTTGCGAGCTCACCCCGCTCGCCAGCCCACGCGAGGTCGGCGTCGTCCGGCCGGACGGCCTCGGCATAATGGTGCGCCAGCAGGGCCGCGTCCTCATCTCGACCCTCGCCGATCCGTTCGAGCCAGCGCGCGAAGGCAGCATGCAGCTTGGCGCGTCTGGCCTTCGGCAGACCCGCGTAGGCCACCTCACGCGTCAGCGCATGCTTGATCGCGTATTCCCGCTCACCGGCGATCGAAGAACCGGGTCGCCGCCGGATGAAGTCGCGCTCTTCGAGGATCCGCAGGTCAGGCTCGGAATCGTGAATCAGTTCATAGACGGGTCCCGCCCAGAAGATCCGCCCGATCACGGACGCGGCTTGGAGCGCCTGTTTCTCGGCCTGATCGAGGAGATCGACCCGTGCCGCGACGACCGCCTGCACGGTATCCGGAACGGCGAAGCCCGTAGGCAACTCCGCCAGGCTCCACGAGCCGTTCTGCCGTTCGAGCAACTGCCGGTCGATCAGGGTCCCGAGCAGTTCCTCCACGAAGAACGGGTTCCCCTCCGCGCGTTGGACGACGACCTCGCGCAACCCGGCTGGGAGCGTCCCGCCCAGCAGCTCGTCGAGCAACTGAACCGCGTCTTCCGAGGAGAGCGCGTCGAGCTCCAGCGTCGTGGAACGGACTCGGGACCCCCAGCCGGGTCTCTGCTCGAGAAGCTCCGGCCGCGCGGTCGCGATCAGGAGGAGGCGTCCACGCGTGTCGCGGACGATCCGTTCCAGGAGATCGAGCAACTGCTCCTCGCCCCAGTGGATGTCCTCGATCAGAACGACGGTGGGTTGCTCGGCGGCGATCTCCTCGAGGAACCCGACCCACGCATCCTGGAAGCGGTCACGGGCGGCGAGCGGGTGGAGCCCGAGGGCCACGTCGAGCCCGAGGGTCAGTCCCAGGATCTCGCGCGAGCCGAGTCGCTCCAGCGCCACGGTCGGTGGGTCGCTCTCGAGGATCCCGAGGTGCTCCTTCAGCACCTCCGCGAGGGGCCAGTACGTGATGCCCTGCCCGTAGGAGAGGCACCGACCGGTCCTCCGCAGGGTCTCGGGCGAGCGGCCGCCCAGACGTTCCCAGAATTCCCGTACGATCCTCGTCTTTCCGACGCCAGCGTCCCCAAGGATCGTCACGAGTCGCGGCTCCCCTCGATCCTCGACCTCTGCGTATGCTCGCTCGAGCACGTCCATCTCTCGGTCCCGGCCCACGAAGGCCCGGCGGAGGCCACCGACGCCACGTGGACGCATCAGGGAGAGGCTACGGACCAGGCGTCGGCACTCGACCCCTCCGGGCTTCCCCTTGGCCTCGATCGTCTGCGGCTCCGCGAACTCGAAGGCCCCCCACGCGGTCGCGACCGTCCGCTCGCCGACGAGGATCTCGCCTGGCTCTGCCGCCTGTTCCAGTCGCGCCGTGACGTTGACTGGGTCGCCGGTCACGAACGAGCTGCCTTCGCGTGGCGTTCCCACGACCACCTCGCCCGTATTGACCCCGATCCGGAGCGCGAGTGTCTCGCCGAAGAGTTCGCGTAGGCGCCGCTGCAGCGCGAGTGCCACGTGAAGCGCACGCTCGGCGTGATCCTCGAGTGATGCCGGCGCGCCGAACACCGCCATCACGGCGTCGCCGGCGAACTTCTCGACCGTTCCGCCGGCCGCCTCGATCTCGGCAGCCATGGCGTCGTAGAAGCGCTCGAGCATCGCTCTCGTTCGCTCCGGATCCTGCGACCCGGCGAGCTGAGTCGAGCCCACCAGGTCGGCGAAGATGATGGTCGCGAGCTTCCGTTCGCTCTGGTCGGGACCTGCCCCTATTGGCACTCCGCACGTCGGACAGAAGCGCGCGGCCTCCGGAACGGGAGCGCCACAGTTCGCGCAGGTATCCATCGGGCCAGATTGTGGACCTTCGAGCCGACGATGTTCCACCCTTTCAAGCGCATGACGCATGCTGCGTCCAAGTTCCACGCAAGGCCGTGCATGGATCGCCGCTCCTTCCAGAGGATCGCTGACCCGGAGCCTTGCTGGTGGGCGCTAGAGACTTGAACCTCTGAGCTGGCCGTTCCGGGACACCGCTACAGCTTCGGCGTGGTCAAGGAAGCCCAGGCCGGCAGCGACCTGGACGTCTTGGCCAAGAGAGGGCGGCGCGCGCTACGGCTCCACGCAGGGACGGATGTGATAGCCGGACTCGAGCGCTCGCGCACCGCCGTCGCACGGTCGGCGAGGCCGCCCGTCACCACTCGATCTGCGGCCCCTTAGCGTTCCGCAATCGTGATCGGACGCCTTACACGATGTTCGGATCTTCGGCGGCGCCGAAGACGCGTCGACGGATCGGGAGGATGACACCTCAGCGGATGTTCTCTTTCCCGATGACGACCTCCCGGTTCGTGGCCGTACGTGACAGCCCGCGGACCCGCCTACGATGGCCCGAGATCGTCCTTCGAAAGGAGCCGTGGTGACGACCGACCGACCGACGCATCTGGGGATCGTGGGTCTCGGCCGAATGGGGTCGAGCATCCTTCGGCGCCTCGTGCGGGACGGACATCCGTGTGCGGCCTTCGAC
>JALZDC010000132.1 GCA_030862755.1 Actinomycetota bacterium | reverse complement strand
GGGCGATGCGCATCAACGGAAGATAGATGGTCGGGTCCGTTAAACCAACCGGGGCGCCCATCTGGACGCCCCGGAAGGAGTAAATCGCCTGGAGTGGTAGGGGCGCTGGGTGTCCCCCACGCTGGCTAGGCGATTCCCCGTAGGTCTCGGGGGCTCGCCCCTACCCGCGACTACCTCCACTGCCCGTACTGTCAGAAATCAACGCCGGACCACCTCCTTTCCGTGGTGATCCGACTATAGCTAGTCGGGCAGGATGCTAGGGGACGGCAACCTTGACGATGCCGTCCTCGACCCGCACCTCGAACGTGTCCACCGGGAGGTAGGCAGGGAGAGTCAGCGGCCGCCCGGTGCGCACGTCGAAGCGAGATCCGTGCCGCGGGCAGATGGCGACTCCCTCCTCCGGCTCGAAGTCCCCCTCGGCCAGCGGTCCGTCGTCGTGCGAACAGCGATCCTCGATCGCGAAGTACTCACCGTCGAGGTTGTAGACGCCGATCGCCAACTGACCCGCGCGCACGATCTTCACGTCGCCTGGCGGAAGCTCCTCCACCGGGCAGACCGTTAGGTCAGCCATTCACTACTTGATCTCGAGGTCCTCGGCGAGGCCTGCCCACTCCTCGGGGAGGGGCGTCCCCTTACCGCGGTGCAGCGCGACCTTGAGGACGCCGAGGCCGAGCAGAGCGCACTTGAGCCTGATGGGCGTCAGCGGGATTCCGACCTCGTCCAGGAGCTCGTCGCGCGACATCTCCGCGACCTCCGCGGCGGTGCGGCCCTTCACCATCTCCATGAGCATCGAGGTCGCGGCCTGGCTGATCGCACAACCGCGACCGCGGAACTTCACGTCCTCGATGCGGTCGCCGTCGAAGGAGACGTAGATGGCGACCTCGTCGCCGCAGAGCGGGTTCACGCCCTCCGCCTCGGCGTCTGCCGAATCGATCACGCCATGCCCGCGTGGGTTTTTGTAGTGATCCAGGATCACCTCGCGATACAGCTCGTCGGTGCTCATCCGAACACCTTTTGGACCTTGTGCAGCCCCTCGACGAGACGGTCGATCTCCTCGGGCAGCGTGTACAGGTAGAAGCTCGCGCGCGTGGTCGCCGGGACGCCGAGCCGATCCATGAGCGGCTGATTGCAGTGGTGGCCTGCGCGCACGGCGACGCCGTCGCGGTCGAGGATCTGAGCCACGTCATGCGGGTGGACGCCTTCCACCTCGAACGACACGATTCCGACCCGCCGCTCGGCCGAAGGCCCAAAGACCCGGATTCCCGGGAGCTCCGCGAGTCGGCCGAGCGCGTACTCGGTCAACGCGCGCTCGTGCCGCTCGATCGCCTCGAGCCCGACCTCGCCGAGGTAGTCGATCGCCGCGCCAAGCCCAACCGCTTCCGCGATGGGGCCGGTCCCCGCCTCGAACTTGGCTGGGAGCTCGTTCCAGGTCGTCCGCTCCAGCGTCACGCGGCGAATCATGTGGCCGCCGAGCTCGAAGGGCGCCATTCGCTCCAGCAGCTCGCGGCGTCCCCAGAGGGCGCCGACACCGGTCGGGCCGCACATCTTGTGCCCGGTGAGACCGACGAAGTCGGCTCCGAGCGCCTGGACGTCCAGGGCTCGGTGCGGCGCGGCCTGCGCGGCGTCGACGACGAAGATGGCGCCGTGTTCATGCGCCCACGCGGCCAGGCGCTCGACGGGATTGATCGTCCCGAGGGAGTTCGAGACGTACGTGCAGGCCACGACCTTCAACCGCCCACGCCCGGCGAGCGACTCGAGATCGTCCAGCTGCAGCTCGCCCTGGTCGTCGACCGGGATGGCCCGGAAGTCCGCCCCCGTGCGCCCCGCGATGTATTGCCAGGGCACGAAGTTCGAGTGGTGCTCCATCTCGGTCACGAGGACGATGTCTCCGGGGCCGAGGTTGTCCAGTCCCCAGGCGTAGGCGACCAGATTGAGGGCGGAGGTCACGTTCCGCGTGAAGACGATCTCGCGCTCGGAGGGAGCGTTCACGAACGCGCGCACCTTCTCGCGCGCACCCTCGTACGCCTCCGTCGAGCGCTCGCCGAGGTCGTAGACGCCACGATGGATGTTCGCGTAGGACGTCTCGTAGAACTCGCTCATGGCGTCGAGCACCTGCCGCGGCTTCTGGGACGAGGCCGCCGAGTCGAGGTAGGCGAGCGGATGACCGTGAATCGGATGCTCGAAAATCGGAAAGTCGGCGCGCAGGCGCGGCGCATCGAGCTTTGGGACGGTCGTGACGGCCATCAGGCCAATGGTACCGGGGTCGCCACGGCGTCCCCTACTGACGTTCGAGCGCGGCTACCTGCCAGATCAGACCCTGGTGTTCGAGCGCCACCCGGAACCCGCGGC
>JALZDC010000104.1 GCA_030862755.1 Actinomycetota bacterium | reverse complement strand
GCTGTCAAGCGCTCGAAACCGGCGAGGACGAAGACCCCGCCGAGCGGCGGTGAGGCAGCAAAGTGCCTGGTGGCGGAGGCGGACGGGAATCGAACCCGCCAGACCGACTGGGCCGGTCTCTACGGTTTTGAAGACCGCGGGGCCCACCAGGAACCCAGACGCCTCCGCGTCGAGGATAGCGGCGCCGGCTCCGAGGGCGGGTGTACAGTCGCGCTCGTGACGGAGCCGGCGCCGCCGAAGCAACGACACATCGCGCTGATCCTGGCGAGGGACCTCGCCGCGACCCTCACGACGCCCATGTTCCTCGTGGATGGCGGCGGCGACCTCGTGTACTTCAACGAGGCCGCTGAGCAGCTGCTCGGCCGGCCTTTCGCCGAGGTCCAGATGTCCGCCGACGAATGGGCGACCGCCTTCAGGCCGGTGGACGTGGAGGGCAGGCCGGTGCCGCTCGAGGAGCTGCCGCTCGGCATCGCGTTCATGACGGGTGTCCCCGCCCATCGGCGTCTCCGGATCGTGGCGGCCGACGGCAAGGAGCGCGATATCGAGGTCACCGCGGTCCCGTTGTTCGCCCACATCGGTCAGCTCGTCGGCGGGCTGGCCGTGTTCTGGGAGCGAGCCGAGGGGGCCTAACGTGCGCGCCAGGTTCTGGGGCTCGCGCGGTTCGCTCGCGACGCCGGGCCCGGACACCGTTCGGTATGGCGGGAACACGTCGTGTGTCGAGGTGCGCCCACAAGACGACAGCCTCATTATCCTCGATTCCGGGACCGGGATCCGGGCGCTCGGCGCGGCCCTCGACAGCACCGCGCCGGAACGGATCGACATCCTGCTCAGCCATCTGCACCTCGATCACCTGGAGGGCCTCGGGTTCTTCGCGCCCCTCTGGGATCCCGGCACCGAGCTGCACATCTGGGGACCGCCGTCACCGACCCGATCGCTGTCAAACCGGATCTCGCAGTACCTATCGCCGCCCCTGTTCCCCGTGCGGCTCGCGGAATTGCCGGCGCGTCTGCAACTCCACGATGCGCCCCACGAACCGTGGATGCTGGGTTCGGCAACGGTCACCGCGCGGTCGATCATCCACCGAGGGCCGACGGTCGGCTACCGGATCGAGGACGCGGGCCGCAGCCTCGCGTACCTCACCGACCACGAACCGGCCCTGGCGGTCGATCTCTCAACCGTGCCTCCCGAATGGGTCTCGGGGTTCGACGTCGCCGCCGGAGCCGACGTGTTGATCCACGACTGCCAATACACCGAGGATGAGTATCCGGACCGGGCAGGGTTCGGACATTCGAGCACCCAGCATGTCGCCGACTTCGCCCGCCTGGCGGGCGCGCGCCGTCTGCTGCTGTTCCATCACGATCCCAACCACACCGACGACGACCTGGAGTCGTTGTGCGAACGGGTTCGCGAGCTGTGGGACGGCGGTTCGGTTCTCCTCGCCCGTGAGGGCGAGGAGATCGACTTCAGCTGAGCGCATCTCGCGATTGCCCCTCAACGTCACGGGGCACCCGTACGATGGTTCTACCGATGGAAGCTGCATTCTTCGACCTGGACAAGACCGTCATCTCGCGGTCGAGCACGCTCGCACTGTCGCGCCCGCTGTACCGAGCCGGGATGGTCTCGCGCGGGCAGCTGCTCCGCGGCGCCTACGCCCAGCTCGTGTATCTGCTCGTGGGAGCCGACGAGGGGAAGATGGAGCGCCTCAAGGAGGGCATGCTCCAGCTCACCAAAGGTTGGGACCGGGCGCAGGTGGAGCGGCTGGTCGAAGACGTGATCCTCGACGTGATCGATCCGTACGTCTACGCCGAGGCGCTCGATCTGATGGAGCTCCATCGATCCGAGGGCAGACGCATCTACATCGTGTCGTCGTCGCCCGAAGAGGTCGTGCGACCGCTGGCCCGTCATTTCGGCGTCTCCGGGGTGATCGCCACGCGGGCAGCGATCGGCGCGGACGGTCGGTACACGGGCGAGCTCGAGTACTACGCCTACGGAGCAGAGAAGGCCGCGGCGGTCAGAGCCGTCGCGGAGCGCACGGGGATCGACCTGTCACGATCCTTCGCGTACACGGACTCGGCAACCGATCTGCCGCTCCTAGAGACGGTTGGGAATCCGGTTGCGGTGAATCCGGACAAGGAGCTCAGGAAGGCTGCCGAGGAGCACGCCTGGCCCATCCGCGACTTCCATCAGCCCGTTCGGATGCGCACCCGGATCGCGTCTGCGGTCCCAGGTCCCAGGGCGAGCGTCGCGGCCACCCTCGCGGCGGCCGGCGTCGCCGCGGTGCTCGTCTGGGT
>JALZDC010000047.1 GCA_030862755.1 Actinomycetota bacterium | reverse complement strand
ACCGTGATCTGCTCCTCGCGAGTATCCACGGCCGCCACGGCCGCCCAGGTCGGCGCCTCCGGCGTCACGCCGATCACGTGGAGCAGGGCGACGGCCCCCGAGCTGGCCGCAGCGGCACCCATCGCCTTGAGGCGATCCTCCGATGTGTCCGGCGGGAGTCCCTCGACGGCGACGACGTCATGGCCGGCTCGGCGTCCGAGCAGATAGCCGAGCACCGGATACAGGAGATCATGGTCGAGCAGATCGTCGGACACGTCCCGCAAGCGGATGCACAGGTCCGCCCGGCGTCCCTCGTCGGTGTGCAACCCGCAGTCGGGAACCCGGCCCGTGATCGCCGCGCAGATGTCGATGAAGTCGCCGTAGCGGTTCGTCCTCGCGCCGAGGACGGAGTTCGCGAACACGATCGCGTTCGACTCGGCCCACGCCACGTGTTCACCGAAGCCCGGTCGGTCCGGCAGCTGGTACGGCGCACAGGTCCACGTGGGCCGGCAGCCCATCCCGAGGTACGTGTCCATCAGCCGTCTCGCTCGGTCTCGGGTACCGCTCTGGAGGCGGACGAGCTCCGGGTGGAGGAGATCCATCGAGCCCACGTTCAGGCTCGCGGGCACCGACACGGCCGCCCCCCCGGTGAGGAGCCGTTCGGCGAAGTCCAGCCCGGCCTGCCCGTGGTACAGGCAGGAGTCGATGTGCGCTCCCGTCACGCTCCGCAGGCGCGGCGCTCGCGCGACCTCGGCCATCTTCACGACGAGCCGCATCGCGAGCGCCGCCCCCTCGCCGCGGTCACCGTCCAAGACCGCTAGGTCGTCCGGTTCGAGCTCCACCCTCATCCGGCGACGGGCCCGGGGATCCCCGAGGGATCGGCCTCGGGATATATCCCGGTCCCGAAGTCGGCGGCGAGGTCGCGGCCGCCTAGGGTGTCGAGGAACGAGGTCGCGAACACGGCGGCGAACTGTTGCCGATCCAGCAGCTCCTGCTCGATCGCGTCACGAGGGACGTACGGGCCGATGTTTCGCCGGTAGGGGTAGTCACGGAGGAACGAGGCCACGTCCTCGCGGGTGGCGCCCGAGTCCCACAGCACGTCCGTGTGGAGGTACACCTCGGAGGGCACGACGTTCTGGACGAGGCCGAACAGACCTCCCCCGAACTCGCGCTCGAGATCGTCCCAGAGCTGGATCGGGTCGAGGCGGACGCCGCCGGCGGCGTCCGGGAGCGGGCACTGGCCGTGATCGGCCGTCACGATCAGCGTGTACCGGCCGGGGTGGAGGGCGTCAAGCTGCGCCACGAGCCGCCCGAGCTGCTCGTCGACGTCGCGCAGCGCGTCGCCGGTCATCGGGTCGAACATCCCGTAGACGTGGCCCGTGTAGTCGGGCGACTTGAAGTTGATGAAGAGAAGACCGGGCGCCTCGGACGAGCCGACCGGCTCGTTCGCGAGGGTCGACTCGATGACGTCGCCCTGGTAGCGGATGACCGGCGTGCTGCAGCAGTGGAGGTTCCTCGGCTTGGCCGGATCGAAGGCCGGGTTGCGGGCGGGGTTGGGGACGTAGGCATCGCGGTATCCGGCGAATCTGTCGAGCGACGGCATCCCGGTCGGTAGCCGGTAGAGGTCCTCGTTCAGGCTCCGCCAGTCCTGAGGATCCCCGGACTCGTCCCAGTACAACGCGACCGGCCGCTCATCGCCTCCCCGCGATCGCCCGCCGTGGCCGAGCATCCCCAGGTGCCAGATCTGGTAGCCGAGCTCGCCGACCCAGGCTCGGTTGTCGGTCGAGTCGCTCCACAGGTCCGCGAGCGTCGGCACGAGGATGTCGCCGGGCTCCGCCTGCCCCGGTTCGCCATACGCCTTCCGGGCCTTCCTGCCGTCACGGATGTTGTGCCCCGTGATCCCGTGGGTCCGCGGGAATGCGCCGGTGCCGATCGTGGCGTGTGCCGACGCGGTGACGGCGGGGAACGAGCCGTGGATCGCGTTCCGGAAGGATGCGCCGCCCTGGATCAGCCGTCTCAGGTTGGGCCACGCGTCCGGGAATTCCTGCAGAACGTTCCATCCGCCGCCATCGATCACGAATGTCACCACCAGCTCCGGCCGGTCCGCCGGCCGCGAGATCCCGGGCAGCGGCCTGCCCTCGCGCCCGAGATCCAGGAACCCGTCGAAGCCGACCAGCTCGGCGATCGTCGGGGCGACGTCTGCGAGGGAGACGCGTTCGTCGGAGTCGGAGGGCTGGATCCCGGCACCGTGAACGACGAGCGGGATCCGCTCGAGGTACATCCAGACGCTCGCGTGGCTGGTCCTGGGGTCGCGAGGTACGAGCGACCGCGACTCCTGCGGGTAGTTCGCGCTGTTGTACGGAGCGACCAGGAGCTGCAGGTCCCCGCTCCGCTCGGGGTGGTATGCGCGCGCGACCAGCTCCATGTACTCGGCGCCGAGCTCCCGCGCCATCGCCTCTTGGATCGGCCGCGGGTCGGGGCGTGTGACGCGCCTGATCGTTCGTCCGAGGGCGGCGCCACCC
>JALZDC010000032.1 GCA_030862755.1 Actinomycetota bacterium | reverse complement strand
GAGCTGGACGATCCGCCACATCTCCTCGACCACGTCCTGGCGGGGGAACAGTTCGGGGTCCCCGACGAGCGCGTCGCCGAGCAGCCGCTCGTAGGGATCGGGGCTGCGAGCGATGTGGTCCTTGAAGGAGACGTCCATGTGAACCGGCTCGGCCGACTCGCCGGACGGTTCCTTCACCAGCATGCCGATGCTGGCGCCGGCATCCCTGCCGATCCTGATCGATACGTGGTTGTGATGTCGGACCTCCTCGGTGTGATCGCCGAGCAGGATCGGCGGCGGCCGCCTGAAGAGCACGTGGACCTCGGTCATCGTCGTCGCCACCGCTTTCCCCGCTCGGATCAGGAAGGGAACGCCGGACCACCGCCAGTTGTCGATCCGCAGCCGGAGGGCCGCGAACGTCTCTGTGTCGGATCGGGGACGCACGCCCTCTTCGTCCGTGTAGCCCTCGTACTGCCCTCGGACGTACTCGGCGGGATCCGCGTCCGGGATGGCGCGGAGGACGTCGAGGCGACGGTCGGCGATGGCGTCCCTGCTGCCCGCCGGTGGTTCCATCGTGACCAAGGCGAGGACCTGAAGGAGATGGTTCTGGACGACGTCTCGTAACGCTCCCACGCCGTCGTAGAAGCTGCCGCGGCCCTCGATGCCGAACGACTCCGCGAGGGTGATCTGCACCGCTTCGACGTGGTGCCGGTTCCAGATCGGCTCGAAGATCTCGTTCGCGAAGCGCAGGTACACGATGTCCTGCACCGGCTCCTTGCCCAGGAAATGGTCGATCCGGTAGATCCGGTCCTCGTCCAGGACTCGGAGGAGTTGTTCGTTCAGCGCACGAGCCGACGCGAGGTCGTGCCCGAACGGCTTCTCGATCACGACGCGAGCTGCCTCGGCGAGACCCGCTTGCCCGAGGGACGCGACGATCGTCCCGAAGAGCGAAGGCGGCGTGGCGAGGTAGAAGACGGGTCTCCGCGCGGGCCCCAACGCTTCGGCCAGACGCCTGTAGGAAGACGGGTCGGTGGCATCGGCCGCGATATACGAGAGACGCTTGGCGAACCGTTCGATCGCGTCCTCGTCGACCGACCCCTCCTCGCGTTCGATCGACCTGCGAGCCATCCTCCGAAGCTCGTCGGACGTCCGTTCGTGCGTGCCCACACCGATCACATCGCACGGGAGCGCACCCCTCAGCTCGAGTCGGTACAGAGCGGGCATGATCATCCGGTGCCCGAGGTCGCCCGTGATCCCGAACACGACGAGCGCGTCAGCCGTCGTATCCATAGGCTCCGTCGTGGCCGTCGGTCCGCTCCGGGACGAGATGGAGCCGGCAGAAGAGATCGAAGGATGCCCGACGACTGACCGACCGATGGAGCTCGGGGTTGTGGGACTCGGCCGGATGGGCGCGAACATCTCCCGGCGGCTGATGCGGGACGAGAACAGGTGCGTGGACTGCCGCACCAGCGGAGGGGTCCACGGGCTGGAGGGAGGGTTCTGCCTCACGGTGGGCGGCGATGCCGATGTCTTCGAGCACCTCGAACCCATCTTCGCATCGCTGGCCCCGGGCGTCGGGGCGACCTCCAGGACGCGTGGTCACGACGGGAACCCGTCCCCGGCGGAGCAGGCAACCTCCACTGCGGGCCCGTGGGGGCAGGAGACTTCGTGAAGATGGTGCACGACGGGCTCGAGTACGGGCTGATGGCCTCCTACGCCGAAGGCCTCAACATCTTGCGACATGACAGCGGGACCGCCGGGTACCGGGTCGACGTCGCCGACGTCGCGGAGGTCTGGCGACGCGGAAGCGTCGTGTCGTCGTGACAGCCCGACCTCGCGGCGGCGGCCCCGCGATCACGGCCATCGAGTCGGGTGCCCCGGCGCAGGTCTCACCGCTGCGCTGTTCGCCCGATCCGCGTCTCGCGACGAGGCATCGTTCGCCCGATAGGGTGCTCTCGGCGATGCGGCGGGAGTTCGGGGGCCACGTGGACTGATGATCCGCGTGGAGGTCCTTCCCGACCCGGGATCCGCCGGGAGTCGCGCCGCCGACCTGATCGCCGGGGCGGTCCGGGCGATCCCGGACGGTCGTCGATTCGCGTGGGCGATCAGCGGGGGTGAGGCGCCCGTCCCGATGTTCCGACGGCTGGGCGAGCTCGACCTGCCCTGGCATCTCGTCGACACATGGCAGGTGGACGAGCGGGTGGCGCCGCCGGACGATCCGGATCGGAACCGCGCCCTTCAGCTCCCGGCGCTTCCCCCCGAGGCGGTGGACGGGATCAGGTGGATGCCGGTAGAGGACGACGACCTCGAGGCGGCGGCGGCTCGCTACGCGACGACGCTCCCCGATCGCTTCGACGTGATGCACCTCGGTCTCGGCGCGGATGGCCATACGGCGTCCCTCGTCCCGAGCGATCCCGTCCTCGACGTCCGGGATCGTGACGTCGCGATCACGGGTCCATACGAGCGCCGCCGGAGGATGACCCTGACCTATCCCGCGCTCTCGCGCGCGGAGCGGGTGGTCTGGGTCGTGACCGGACCCGAGAAGCGGAGCGCCTTGAGGAAGCTGCTCGAGGGGGACCCGTCGATCCCCGCGACGCACGTTCCCGTCCCGGATCAGGTCATCGTCACGGACGAGACTCTGGACGGGGACGCGGGGCCGGCTCCGGCTCGCGGAACGACGCGTACGATGCGGGACGTTCGTCACCCTCCACCATGAATCCCACCCTCGAGGAACTCGACACGAGCGAGAGGCGCCTGCTCCGGCGTCGCGCCATGCCGGCCTTCACACCGCTGATGCTGGCCACGTTGGCCAAGCACGCCTTCTCCGACCCCGCATGGGTGTTCGAGGCCAAGCTCGACGGTCAACGGTCGCTCCTGTGGAGACGGCGCTCGACCATCCGGTTGATCACGAGGAACGAGAAGGACCGGACATCGCATTACCCCGATCTGGTCGAGGCCGTCGGGCAGGGCGACACCGCTCCTCTCATCGCCGACGGTGAGATCGTGGCCTTCCAGGGAGACGTCACCTCGTTCGCGCGCCTGCAGGAGCGGATGCAGAACGCGCGGCCGAGCGCTGCGCAGGTCGCAGCCGTCCCGGTGCTCTTCTACCTCTTCGACCTGATCTGGTTCGACGGCTACGACCTCTCCGCGTTACCTCTGCTCGCGCGGAAGTCGGTACTGCGCCGCGCGATCGCTTTCGAGGACCCGATCCGCTTCTCCGAGCACCTCGAGGAGGAAGGAGAGGTCGCGTTCCGCGCCGCCTGCGAGAAGGGCTGGGAGGGGCTCATCGCCAAACGATCCTCGGCTCCCTACACCCACGCGCGCTCGAACGACTGGTTGAAGTTCAAGTGCGTGAACGAGCAGGAGTTCGTCGTGCTCGGGTGGACCGAGCCGCATGGGGCCCGCTCGGGACTGGGGGCGCTGCTGGTCGGCTACCACGAGGACGGCGAGCTGCGGTTCGGCGGCAAGGTGGGCACCGGCTTCAGCGAGCGTGAGCTCGCCATGCTCACGGCCCGTCTCGGCCTCCTCGAACGATCGGATCCGACGGTCGCCGACGCGAAGGGGCTGTCGATGAAGGGCGTGCACTGGGTGAAACCCGAGCTGGTCGCACAGGTCGGTTTCAGCGAATGGACCCCCGACGGCAAGCTGCGACACCCGCGCTACATCGGACTCCGAGACGACAAGCGGCCGGAGCAGGTCATCCGCGAGCGGGTGGAAGCAACCTGATGGGACGCAGACGCGTCGAGGTCACCCGTCCCGACAAGCCCCTGTGGCCCGCGCTCGGCATCACCAAGCGGGCGTTCGTGGATTACCTCGGCTCCGTGGCCGACCGCATGCTCCCATGGCTGCACGATCGACCGCTCACCTTGGTCCGAGCGCCGGACGGCGTGGACGGCCAGCGCTACTTCCAGAAGGACACACCGGCCTACGCACCGTCGTGGATCCGGACCGTCACGATCCCGGCGCCGAGCGCCAAGCGGGATGTCGCCTACACGGTGTGCAACGACGCCGCCACGCTCGCGTGGCTGGGGAACCAGGCGGCGCTGGAGTTCCATCCGGCGCCCGTCCGCAGGGACAGGCTCGAGCGGCCGGACCTTCTCGTGGTGGACATCGATCCGCCCGACGA
>JALZDC010000021.1 GCA_030862755.1 Actinomycetota bacterium | reverse complement strand
ACGAGGTACGCGCCGCGCTTCATCTTGCCGATCAGCTCGTCGTTGAACAGGTGCTCCGTCTCGGGGTGGAGAGGCGCGTTGATGGTGATCACGTCGCAGACCGAGACGAGCGACTCGGCATCCGGGTGGAAGGTGACGCCGAGCTCCTCCTCGACCTCGGCGGGAAGGCGGTGCCGATCGGTGTAGTGCAAGCCGACCTCGAACGGCTTCAGCCGCCGCAGCACCGCCGAGCCAATCCGGCCGGCGCCGAACGTCCCGACCTGCATCCCTTCCAGGTCGTACGACCGCTGCACGCAGTCGGCGATGTTCCAGCCGCCCTCGAGCACCCACTGGTGCGACGGGATGTAGTTCCGCACGAGCGCGAGGATCGCCATCACCACGTGCTCGGAGACGCTGATGCTGTTGCAATAGGTCACCTCGGTGACGGTGATGCCGTGGTCGATCGCCGCCTGGAGATCGACGTGATCCGAGCCGATCCCCGCGGTGATCGCGAGCTTCAGCCCGGGCGCGCTCTCGATCCGCTTCCTGGTCAGGTAGGCGGGCCAGAAGGGCTGGGAAATGACGATCTCCGCGTCCGGGAGCTCCCGCTCGAAGACCGAGTCCTCCCCGTCCTTGTCGGACGTGACGACGAGCTCGTGGCCGGCCTCCTCCAGAAACGTCCGCAGCCCCAGCTCGCCCGACACGCTCCCGAGCAGCTCCCCCGGGGTGAAGTCGATCGCCTCCGGGGTGGGCGTGGTCTGCCCGCCGTGGTACTGCTCGATCTTAGGGATGTCGTCGCGGGCGTAGTTCGGCGGGTAGCCGTCAACAGGATCGTCGTACAGCACGCACAGAACCTTGGCCATGCTTCAGCCCTCCTCGATTCCACCGGATGCATCATGCGCGCCCGGCCGCCTCGCGTCCAGGCGCATGGGGAGACTGTAAACGGAGGATCGCATCCGCATCAGGGCAGGTCTTCGCGACCCCCGCTCGGTCTCGGCGAGCCACACTTTCCCGAGCCCGGTCGCGATCTCGTTCCAGAATCCAACTGCGTCGATGTCGATCACGATCGGAGCGGCGGGCCGATCGGGCTCGCTGCGTCGAAGTGTCCCCGCGTGACCAGTCCAGAGCGCGCCTTCGTCTGGGTTGTCGTTGACGGCGAAGAGGCCGAGGTTTTGTACCACTATGACCCAGTCGGCCGTGAGATCGCCACAGTGCTTCTGGAAGGATCGCTGGAAGGATCGCCGAGCGCGCTCGCGGTCAGCCGGGACGCTGTCTGGGTGACGGACTTTGCCGGCGACCGGCTGTTACGCGTTAGCCCCGAGCCGCTGGAAATCGAGGAGGCCATCCCCGTCGGCGACGGGCCTGTAGGCGTGGCGGTCGGCGCAGGCGCCGTTTGGACGGCGAACGCGTCGGATGGAACAGTCTCGCGCGTGGATCCGGCGACGGGCGAGGTGACGACGATCGAGGTCGGCCACCGACCGCAGGGCGTCGCCCTTGCCAACGGCCGCGTCTGGGTCTCGGTGCGTTCGTAAGCGGCGCTGCCCGGGCCGCGGGCAGCGGGAGCGTCGTCATCGAAGTCACCACTCCCCGGGGCGACTCTCGTGGCGCTGGCGCACACACTGGCGCACGAACCCGAAAAGCCCTGCAAATCACCGGTTCTGTAACGGGCTCGAAACCGTTACCGGCGGTTTTCGTCGGTCGAGGGTTCAAATCCCTCCCCTCCGCTTCTGATGTGCAATCGCTCGGCGAGCGGGTTTGCACATCGACCATGATCCCGGCGGAGGCCGCCGCGCGCGGGGCGCGATAGCCTGACCCCGTGGAGGCTTCGGCCCTCAGAAGCGCTCTCCTCGAGGTCCTGCCCGACGAGGCGCGGGTCAGCTCGGGAGAGTCGCTGCTCGACCTGCACGCCGCCGACCTCTCCTACCACCCGTCCCGCAGACCCGACGTCGTCGTCTTCCCCGAGACGACCGACGAGGTGTCGCACGTGCTTGCCTTCGCGGACGAGCACACCGTGCCCGTCGTCCCGTTCGGGGTGGGGACGAGTCTCGAGGGGCACGTGATCCCGGTGCGGGGCGGGATCACGCTCGACCTCACGAGGATGAACCGCATCGTGGACGTCGACACCGCCAATCTGCAGGCCACCGTGCAGGCGGGGGTCCCGCGCGAGCAGCTGAACGCGCGCGTCAACCCCGAAGGCCTCTTC
>JALZDC010000020.1 GCA_030862755.1 Actinomycetota bacterium | reverse complement strand
CCTGTCGAGATGATCCGCCACCTCGAGTCGACCTCCGTCGTCGATCCGCGTGAGGAAGAACTCGGGCTCCATCCCGATCTTGAACACCAGTCCGCGCTCACGAGCTCGCGCCATCTGGCGCTTGAGGATGGTGCGAGGACAGTACGGCCACGGCTCGCCGTCCACGTACACGTCACAGGCGAACCGGGCCAGGTTCGGCTGCCATGGCACCGGCGTGAAGCTCGCCGTGTCGGGCATCGCGGCGATGTCGGGGTCGTGTGGACCCTGTCCCAGCTCGCCGGCCGCGAACCCAGCGAAGCCCGCCCCGTCGGCGAAGACGTCCTCGAGGTGGTTGGCGGGCACGAGCTTCGCGTTCAGCTTGCCGTACATCTCGACGAACTGGGCGAACACGAACTCGATCCCCATGTCGTCGACCAGCTTTCGGACCTCCTCGATGGATCCCGGAGCGCCGTTCATCCGTTCCCCCCTCCTTCTTCCTTCTTCCCCGTCCCTCCGCGCAGGCGCAGCGTCTCGAGCTTCACGACCTTGGTGGCGACCGCAAGGGACAACCAGTCGTCGCGATCGACCTCGATCCCCGAGGCACGCTCGATCCGGTCGAGTCGCTGTCGGAGGGTGTTCGGATGGATGTAGAGCGCACGGGACGTCGCGACGACGCTGCCCCGGTGATCGAGATAGCCCTCGAGCGTGTTCAGGAGCTCCGTCCCCCGGCGTTGGTCGTACTCGACGAGGCGATGGAGACGCTCCTGGTACGCGTCGCGGAAGCCCTCGTCGGTCGACAACACGTATCGGTACGGGCCGAGGTCCTCGTACGTGGACACGCCGGGCGTGCCGCGGATCAGGGCCCCGACCTCGGCGGCCGAATCGGCCTCCACGAACCCGCGGGCGTACGAGGGCGTCCCTCCACAGAGGTTCGAGACGCCCACGGCGAGCGCGGCGGCCTCACCGTCCTCCCCCCATCCGAGGTCGCGGAGCACACCGACCGTCGTCTCCGGTGACTGCTCCGGGAGGGGGACGAGGGCTCGGATCGATCGCTCCAGCTGGTCGACGAGGGTTCCCGGCATCCGGGTCATCAGGCGGGCGCTCACCTGGTCCGCGACGTCCCGCCACGGAGGCGGATCGTTGCGTCGCACCGAGCCGCGCGTCCGTGCGGCGCGGCGCGGCGGCACGGACGTGGGGATGATCGAGAGGACGAGGTGCGGCGCCTCGATGTCGCACCCGAGGCGCCGAGCGAGCGCCGCGACGGCGTCGGGGTCGGCGTCGGCCCGCGAAAGGGCTTGGAACAGGTCCTTCACGAGGTTCTTCTCGGTGAGCGAGTCGATCACCTGGTGTTGTTTCACCGCGACGGCGGCGTGGGCAGCGATCGCGAGCAGAGCCGTCTCCGCGTCGGCGTTCGGCTCGGAGAGCCGGACGCCGAGCAGGCCGAGCCGCTCGTCACCGGCGACGAGCGGTGCGAACAGGGCGATCCCCTCGACTTCGGTTCCCCAAACGAGGGTCGCGAGTCGGCGCGACACGTCCGCTGAGACGGTGTTGTCCGCCTCCGCGAACAAGGGTCCCAGGTGTCGCGCGTCGAACGTGCGGTTCGCCGAGCGGTCCGGGCTCGCCGCACGGAGGACGAGCAGGCCGTCGGCATCCGTGAGATGGATGTCGCAGGTGTCCGCTCCGAGCAGCGTGCGGATACCCTCGGTGACGGTCGCCAAGACCTCACCCGTGCCGGACGCGGAGGCGATCCGCTGAGACAGGTTGGACAGGTCGCTGAGGAGGTCGACACGGGCGCTGGCTTCCTCGAAGAGCCTCGCGTTATCGACGGCGCCCGCGATCAGGGAGGCGGTGTGCTCGAGGAAGTCGAGGTCGGGGCGCGCGAACTCGTGGGGAGCCTCGGCGTGGAGGGTGATCGCGCCGATCACGTCTCCCGACCGGGAGAAGATCGGAACGGTCACCAAGGATTCGTAGTGCTCGTCCCCGAGCTCGGGGAAGTAGGCACGGCGGACGCGAGGGTCTTGGAGTGCGCCTTCGCGGATGAACGCCGAGCGCCGGCTCCGGACCGCCCAGCCTGTGAGACCTTCGCCGACGGGGATCTCGACCTGCCCTTCGAGATGGGCATACATCGTGGACGCCGCCCGTAGCTCGAGTCGGTCCTCCTTGACGAAGTAGATGAAACACGCGTGGCAGGCCGTGGCCTCGGTCACGAGGTGGATCACACCGCGGAGGATCGCGTCCAGGTCCGGCCCAGATCCGATCGTCTGGATGATCCGGTAGAGATACGCGCGTTCGTCCGAGATCCGACGAACCGCCGTGAGTCCTCTCCCCTTGGACGACCGCTTCTGCACGCCGGCGTCGTGCCCCGCCGGCCTCACCATCGGCGCGCTCCGATCCTCGCGACGCTGGCACTGTTCGAGTCGAACATACGCGCCGGAACCTATGCTGGGGCGGGCATCCGAGTCAAGGCGGCCTCGGCGACGGTGCCGCAAGCTCTCCGAGGACGGACATGGTCGGATGGCACATAGGTCGAACGAGAAGTGCGGGCGTCTCTAACCGTCTCCGGAGGCTGCGGTGCGACTAACGTCTAGACGCCAGCCGGCAGTGAGGAGCGTCGTGATGTGCGGGATCGTGGGCGTGTTCTACAAGGGTGACGGTGCGGACGGACCCATCGGGCAAGTCCTCACCGAGATGTGCGACCAGCTCTTCCGCCGGGGACCGGATTCCGCCGGAGTGGCGCTGTACGGGTCACCGGTCGACGGAGGGCTGGTGGTTCGCGTCGACCTCGAGCGACCCGACGTGGAAGACGCAGCCGCCGAGGTGGTCGCGGCCGCCAGCCTCGTCACGACGATCGAGGGGTCGGCGACCGTCGCCCGGTCGCTCCGGTTGATCCTCGCGGACGATGCCGATGGCAAGCTCGCGGACGTGCTCGAGGAGCGCGTTCCCGGCGCGAGGGTGTTCTCGGTTGGGCGCACGATGGAGATCGTGAAGGACCTGGGGATGGCGTGCGACATCAACGAGCGCTTCGGGTTGGGAACGTTCCGGGGTACCCACGGCATCGGGCACACGAGGATGGCGACGGAGAGCCGCGTGGACATCGCGCACTCGCACCCGTTCTGGGCGCGCCCCTTCCCGGACATCGCCGTCGTCCACAACGGCCAGATCACCAACTACCACAAGCTCCGGCGACGTCTCGAGCAGAAGGGCCACCGGTTCGCCACGGAGAATGACTCCGAGGTGATCGCGGTGTACATCGCCGACCGGCTCGAGGCCGGGGAATCGCTCGATGAGGCGCTCAGCGGCACGATCGACGACCTGGACGGCACCTTCGCCTACCTGATCTCGACCGCGGACGGGATCGGGCTGGCGCGCGACCGGTTCGCAACGAAGCCCCTCCTGTACGCCGAGGACGACGAGATGGTGGTGTTGGCGTCGGAGGAGATCTCGATCCGCGCGGTATTCCCCGATCCGGCGCTCGTCCCTCGCGAGCTGCAGGCGAAGGAGGTCCGCTGGTGGCTCAGGTGACCGCCACGACGATCGATGCCACCGGCATGGAGACGCGAGCGGTCAACCGCGCGATCAAACGAGCGGCTGCGGAGGGCGCGTCCGAGATCCGCGTGCGCAACCCTGCCGGCCGTCACTCGTTCGCCGTGGCGCTCATGCGGGAGGACCTGCGCGTCGTCCTGGAGGGGCCGACGGGGTGGTACACGGCTGGGATGAACTCGGGGCCGACGATCGTGATCGAGGGCAACACGGGCTGGGCCGTCGGCGAGTGCATGATGGACGGCCGGATCGAGGTGCACGGTCACGCCGGTTCGGGCACGGCGGCCTCGATCCGGGGCGGCCTCGTCTACGTGAACGGAGATACGGGCGCACGCGCCGGCATCTCGATGAAGGGCGGCATGCTGGTCGTCGGAGGCAGCGTCGGGTACATGTCCGGCTTCATGATGCAGGCGGGCACGATCGTCGTGTGCGGCGATGCCGCCGACGGGCTCGGCGATTCCATGTACGAAGGGACGATCTACGTGGGCGGCCGGATCGCGTCGCGGGGCGCCGACGCGCAGATCGAACAGCTCACCGACGACGACCGAGCCCTGCTTCGCACCACGCTCGTCGAGTTCGGGATCGACGCCGGCGCTCGCGACTTCACCAAGATCCGCTCGGGCCGCCGACTCTGGAACTTCTCCACGAAGGAGCCCGAGCTGTGGACATCCGCCCTCTAGGAGGAAAGGCGATGAACGATCACGCCGGCGCCGGCCCCAGCCACCCGGTCCTTCGCGAGTCCCCGCTGTGGCCCCGGACCGTGATCGAGGACATCCAGATCAAGGCCCAGCTCGGCCGCTACCGGATGCAGGGATTCTCGATGCACAGGCGCGTGCCGAACCTCGACGACCTGACGTTCGTCCCGTGCACCCTGTCTCGCGTGCCGCTCGAGGGTTACCGGGAGCGATGCGACACCACCACCGTCCTCGGGACCCGTTTCGCGGCGAACCCCGTCGTGCTAGACCGACCGATCACCATCGCCGGGATGTCCTACGGTGCGCTCTCCGGACGAGCCAAGACTGCCCTGGGTCGCGCCGCGAAGCGCGCTGGGATCTCGACCACGACCGGCGACGGGGGCATGTGCCGCGAGGAGCGCGAAGAGGTAGACATCATGGTCTACCAGGTGCTTCCGTCGCGCTACGGGTTCGATCCCGATCACCTGAAGCTCGCGCAGGCGGTCGAGATCGTCGTCGGTCAGGGCGCGAAGCCCGGCACGGGGGGCGTGCTTCTCGGGTCGAAGGTGTCGGAGGAGATCGCCGGTCAGCGAACCCTGCCGGTCGGAGTGGACCAGCGATCGCCTGTTCGGCACCCGGACTTCATCGGGCCGGACGACCTCCAGCTGAAGATCGAGGAGATCCGCGAGGCAACCGATTGGCAGGTTCCCGTGTACGTCAAGATGGGGGCGTCCCGTGTGGGCGACGACGTCAAGCTTGCGGTGAAGGCGGGCGCCGACGTGCTGGTGATCGACGGGATGGAGGGGGCGACGGGCGCTTCTCCCGACGTGCTCCTCGACCACACCGGCATCCCGACCCTCTCCGCCTTGTGTGAGGCGATGCGTTCGCTCGACGAGTTGAAGGCGATCGGGGAGGTGCAGGTGATCGTCTCCGGCGGGATCAAGAACGGCGTGGACACCGCGAAGGCGCTCGCTCTCGGCGCCGACGCCGTCTCGATCGGGACCGCTGCACTCATCGCCTTGAACTGCAACGCGCCGCTCTACGAGGACGATTACGCTGCCCTCGGCGTTGAGCCGGGGTTCTGCCACCACTGCCACACCGGCAGGTGTCCGGTCGGCATCACGACCCAAGATCCGGAGCTGATGGGCCGACTCGAGGTCGATGAGGCAGCAGACCGTGTGTTCAACTTCGTGCAATCGATGACCATGGAGATGCAGATGTTCGCCAGGGCCTGTGGGAAGAGCTCGGTGCACGACCTGGAGCCGGAGGACATGCGCGCACTCACGCTGGAGGCGTCCCTGATCACGGGGATCCCGCTCGCGGGCACCGGGTTCACGCTGCGGCCGGACGACATCGCGGCTGCCGTGGCCGCCAGGCTCGCCGGCGAGAACGGCCAGTCCGGGCACTGAGCACATGACCTTCCTGATCACGTGTCCTAACTGCGGGCCGCGCGAGGCCCTCGAGTTCTCGTTCGGCGGGGAGACGACGCGGCGTGCCGGCCCCGAGGCGACGGATCGTGAGCTCGCCGCCTACCTGTACTTCCGCCGGAACGTCGACGGCTGGCAGACGGAATGGTGGGTTCACCAGAGCGGATGCCGGGCATGGTTCATCGCCGAGCGACACACGTTGACGAACGAGATCAGGCGCACCTACCGGCCAGAGGAACGAGAAGCGGAACGAGGAGAGGGCCGGGAGGCCGCGCCCGCGTGAGCGAGCGTCTCCCGGAGCGCCAGGGCGAAGCGATCCGCCGCGATCGGCCGATCAGGTTCCGGTTCGAGCGCCGGACGATCTCGGCCTTCGAGGGAGACACCGTTGGGTCGGCACTGGCGGCCGCCGGCGTGACCATCACGGCCCGGTCGTTCAAATACCACCGGCCGCGCGGGCTTCAGTGCATGACCGGCTCGTGTTCGAACTGCCTGATGCAGATCGATGGGATCCCCAACGTACGAGCGTGCACGGAGCCCGTTCGGGAGGCGATGCGGGTGGAGCGCCAGAACGCGTGGCCCTCGGTCGACCGCGACATCCACGGATGGCTGAACACGTTCTCTTTCATGATGCCGCCCGGCTTCTACTACAAGATCTTCCAGCGGCCACGCTGGGCGTGGCCCTTCGTCGAACCGTTCATCCGGTCCAAAGCCGGGCTCGGCACGGTCCCGCACGAGCCCGATCATCGGAGACGGCGGAGGATCAACCTGCACCCCGACGTCCTCGTGATCGGCGCCGGGGCCGCCGGCCTCGCTGCCGCGGCGGAGGCGGCGAAGGCG
>JALZDC010000402.1 GCA_030862755.1 Actinomycetota bacterium | reverse complement strand
GGCGAACCGCCGCGGCACCATCACGCTCGGGCACAAAGCGGGGATCATGCCCACCTCCGACGGGTTGTTCCTGCGGACCGCGAGGGAAGGCGACATCGATCGAGGCGACGTCGGATTCGAGGACATGCAGATCGACCATCTGACCGCCCGACTGGTCCGCGAACCTCGCCGGTTCGACGTGCTCCTGCTGCCCAACCTCTACGGCGACATCATCTCCGACCTGTGCGCCGGGCTCGTCGGCGGGTTGGGCTTGATCCCGGGAGCGAACATCGGTTGGGAGTACGCGATGTTCGAACCGGTGCACGGGAGTGCCCCGGACATCGCCGGTCGAGGCGTGGCGAACCCCATCGCGATGATCCTCTCGGGCGCGATGATGCTGCGCCACCTGGGAGAGAAGGACGGCGCGTCAGCCGTCGAGCGCGCGGTCGATACGGTCCTCGACCGGGGTGAGGTGCGGACCCCGGACCTCGGCGGCTCGGCCTCCACGATGGAGCTGGCTCAGGCGATCGCCAACGCCCTGCGGCCCTAGCCGGTCCGGGTCGATGGACCCCGACCGGGGTCCGGTGGAAGCCGTCAGCAGCCGGGTTCGCCGTGGTGCCCGCAACACCCTTTGTTCACGAGCGACTTCGCTCGGTTCCGCAGCGTCAGTGCCACCCTCGTGGCGAATGGGAGATCCGACTCGGACCAGTTCGTGAAGAAGTTCCGCGCGTGCTCTCGTAGCTGGCGAGCGAACGGCGCCATGGCACAAGCCTAGTGCTTGGCCGGCACGGCGCCGGATGTGAGACTCGTCCGGTGCTCGATCCGATGAAGCTCCGCGTTGCCGGATCCGTGCTCACCATCGTCGGCGCCCTCCCCGCCGGGATCGGGTCGACCCTGGCCTGGACCACGGCGGGACTGCGACTCGACACCCAGGGCGTGCTCGATCTCGAGTTCCGCGGACTCGACCTCGTCGGCGGCATCATCGCCCTCGTCGTCGCCGGACTGACGCTCGGCGGAGTAGCCCTTTTTTTCGCCGCGCGACCGGACGGGCGCGAGAAGGTCTCGGTGTCGGCCTGCTCTACGCCGGTGTCGTCATCATGGCGATGCCGCTCTCGGTCGCGATCCGCGCCGAGGAACGCGCCGTGGAGGGTATGGCCAAGGTGGCGGCTCGGACGGGCGGACTCACGATCGAGGAAGCCACCGAGCTGGTCCGGGAGGATCCCTCGCTCGCGGTCCGGTCACAGCTCCGTCCGGGGATCTGGCTCACGATCGCCGGAGGGGCGCTCGTCATCGTGGGGACGGCAGCGAACCTCGCGTGGACACGGCGCCGCGAACCGGCCGCCGTCGAGCCCTAGAGCTCGGCGAGGTCCGCGCACTTCGCGCGGATGCCTTCGGCAGCCGAGCGAAGCTTCGCCAGCTCGTCATCGTTCAGATCGAGCTCGACGATCTCCTCGACACCTTTGGCCCCGAGGCGCGCTGGTACGCCCACGTACACGTCGGAGATCCCGTACTCGCCGGTGGTCCAGGCGCACACGGGGAGCAGCTGCTTCGCGTCGTGCACGATCGCGCGAACCATGGCGACGACCGACGCACTGGGAGCGTAGTACGCCGACCCGGATTTCAGGAGTGCGACGATCTCCGCGCCACCGTCGCGGGTCCGCTGGAAGAGCCGCTCCAGCGTGGGCTCGTCCACGAGCTCGGGCAACGGGGTGCCGTTCACCGTCGCGTGCCGCGGCAAGGCGACCATCGAGTCACCGTGCGAGCCGAGGGTCATGGCCTCCACCACGTTGGGCGAGACGTGCAGCTCCTCGGCGATGAAGGATCGGAGCCGTGCGGAGTCCAGGACGCCGGCCATCCCCATCACGCGCTCCCGTGGGAAGCCCGACGCCTCCGCGGCCAGGAAGGTCATCTCATCCAACGGGTTGGACACCACGATGATGACGGCCCCCGGCGAGCCCGACACTACCCTGTCGACGACGTCGCGCATGATCGCGGCGTTCTTCGCGAGGAGGTCCATCCGGCTCATCCCCGGCTGACGCGGGAATCCCGCCGTGATCACGACGATGTCGGACCCCGCGGTGTCCGCGTAGTCGTTCGTGCCCACGATGGAAGGCTCGTAGCCCTCGATCGGAGCGGCTTGCTTCAGGTCGAGGGCGAGACCCTGCGGTTTGTCCTCGATGATGTCGATCAGGCGAACCTCGCCGAGCCGTTGCTCCAGGATCCGCATCGCGGTCGTCTGCCCGACGAAGCCGCTGCCGACGACGGTGACCTTCATGGACGATCAGCTCCTCGGGATCCGGCGTGAGGGCGTCATGCTACCGAGGCCTCACGCAGCCGCTCGGCCACGGCTTCGGCCATCCGGGAGGTGCCGACCGCGGCGCGATCGTCTCCCGGGACCCGCAGGTCCGGCGTCACGTCGACCCCGTCGGCGAGCACGACGGCGATCGCCTCCTCGAGGCGATCCCCGGCCTCCGTTTCCCCGAGGTGCCGGAGCATCATGGCAGCAGAGAGCATCAGCCCGACCGGGTTCGCACGGTCCCGGCCCGCGAGACGCGGGGCCGTGCCGTGCGTCGCCTCGAACACTGCGGCGTCGTTGCCGAGATGGCCGCCGGGCGCCACGCCGGTCCCCCCGATCAGGCCGGCGCCCAGCTCAGAGACGATGTCCCCGTAGAGGTTGGGCAGCACGAGGACGTCGAACCGTTCGGGCGACTGGACGAGCTGCATGCAGAGCGCATCGATGATCCTGTCGTCGAAGGCCACGTCCGGATACTCGGCCGCGACGCGCCTCGCCACCTCGAGGAACAGCCCGTCGGAGAACTTCATGATGTTCGCTTTGTGCGCTGCCGTGACCTTCGCCCGCCCGCGGCGTCTCGCCTCTTCGAACGCGAAGCGGACGATCCGTTCGCTTCCCTCGACCGAGATCGCCTTCACCGAGATGCCGCTGTCCTCGCGGATCCGCACGCCGGTCGACCCGTCGATGAAGGCGATCAGCTCCTTCACCTCCACGGTCCCGACCTCCAACTCGACCCCGGTGTAGACGTCCTCGGTGTTCTCTCGGACCACGACCAGGTCGACGTCTTCGTAGACGGACGGCATCCCCGCATAGCGTCGGCACGGGCGAACGTTGGCGTACAGATCCAGCTCCTGTCGCATCGCGATGTTGGCGCTGCGGATCCCGGCACCCGGGGGTGTTTCGATCGGCCCCTTCAGGGCGACCCCGTTCTCTCGGATCGAGGAGAGGGACCGTGCAGGCAGCACCTCGCCCGTCCGCTTGAGCGCTCGGTGACCGATCTCCTGGAGGTCCCAGCGGACCTCGACGCCGGTCGCCTCCACCGCGCGGCGAGCGGCCTCCACGACCTCGGGTCCGATCCCGTCCCCCGGGATCAACGTGACACGGTGGGTCAAACGGATGCCCTCCTCGGACGTCGGGGTCAGCGGAACGGGGTGCCGACTATCCTGGCAGGCTCGCAGAGGCCCGTCCGGACGGGTCGCCCGAGAACGGAGGATCGTGGCCGACAAGGGGCTCCGAGAGGTCATCGCCGCAGACACCAAGCTCTCCGACATCGATGGCGAGAAGGGAACCCTCTCCTACGTCGGCTACGAGATCGAGGACCTGGCCGAGCACTCGACATTCGAGGAGGTCATCTACCTCCTCCATCATCTGGAGCTTCCCACCGCGCCGGAGCTCGACGGGCTGGCCACCTTCCTCGCGGAGGAACGTGATCTGCACCCCTTCCAGGTCCAGCTGATGAGAACCCTCGCGGAGCAGACCTCGCCGATGTCGATGCTGCGCACGTCGATATCTGCCTCCTCGGCGTTCGATCCCGACGGGTGGGACGAATCCCCGGATGCGCAGGCGCGGAAGGCATTACGCCTGACCGCGAAAACTGCCTCCCTGATCACCACGTACCATCGACTGCGGACCGGCCTGGACTTGGTGACGCCGAATCCCGCGCTGCCACACGCCGCCGACTTCCTGTGGATGCTGCACGGTACCGAGCCCGACCCCGAGGATGCCCGGGTGCTCGACGTCACGTTCGTCCTCTACGCGGATCACACGATGAATGCCTCGACCTTCACTGCCAGGATCGTCGCTTCGACGCTGGCCGACATGTTCTCTGCGATCACCGCCGCGATCGGCACGCTGAAGGGGCCGTTGCACGGCGGCGCCAACGAGGAGGCCATGAAGAGCTTCGAGGAGGTAGGGAAGCCGGAGAACGCGGAAGCGTACGTACGCGACCGTCTCGAGCGGCACGAGAAGATCTTCGGGTTCGGACATGCGGTCTACAAGACCTACGATCCCCGTGCGAAGGTGCTGAAGCGCCTGTCGAGGGAAGCTTGCGAACGCGCCGGCAAGGCGCAGCTCCACGAGATCGCCGAGGCGATCGAAAAGGCGTCGTTCGAGCAGAAGGGCCTCTATCCCAACGTGGACTTCTACGCGGCCGCCGTGTTCCACGTCCTCGGCGTACCGACGGATCTGATGACGCCGGTGTTCGCGGCCGCCCGGATGGCCGGCTGGACCGCTCACGTGCGCGAACAGTACGCGGACAACAAGGTGATCCGGCCCGGGTCGCGCTACGTCGGCCCGAGGGATCAGAGGTGGGGTCCCCTCGAGGAACGCTCCTAGAGCGACCTGCCTGGCGGTTCGGGCCCGTCAGCCGATCGTCGGTCGGGGGAACAGCCCTGCGGCTTCCACGATCGTGCGCACGAGGTCGTCGCGTCCGATGCCCATGAGGTGCAGACCGGAGACCCCGTCGATCGCGCGGAGCCGTTGAGCCACGTCGATCGTGAAGTCCAACCCGACTCGTTCCGCCTCGTCACCCGCCGCTTCCAGCAGGTCGAAAGCGAACTGCGGGACGTGAACCCCGAAGAGCCCGTCCATGAACCGGGCGTTCTTGAGGCTCCGCAACGGCACGAGGCCAACGACCACCTTCGCGCGTTCGAAGATCCCCCGTGGCCGGACGAGATCCGCCCACTCCCCCAACCGATCGACGTCGTAGGCGATCTGCGTCCACACGACGTCCCCGCCTGCATCGAGCTTCGCTTCGAGTTTCGCGGGGTCGTAGGGATAGGACAGAGGGACGTCGGCGACGCCGATCAGGTACCTTGGCGGATCCGCGACCTCGGCGCCCGACCCGGTCGTGCCCTCCTCGCGGATCTGCCGCGCGAGCGTGACGACCTCGTTCGGCCCCAGGTCGAAGACCGACTTGGCCTCCGGATGATCACCGACGTCCATCGGGTCGCCGCCCAAGACGAGCAGGTTCCGTGCGCCGAGCGCCCAGCCTCCCAACAGGTCCGCGGTGATCGCCAGGCGATTGCGATCTCGGCATACGAGCTGGAAGGTGGGCTCGGCGCCCGCTTCGTGGACGAAGCGGGCACCGGCCAGCGGGGACATGTGCGGCGAAGCCGCCCGATTGTCGGTGACGTTGACGGCGTCCACGTACCCGACCAGTCCTCGAGCTGCCTCGGTGACCTTCGCCCCGTCGCTCGAGCGGGGCGGCACGACCTCGCCGGTGACGACGAACTCACCGGCGTCCAGGAGCGTGGCCAGCCGGCCACCCTTGAGGCTCACGCCCCGTAGGCCTGTGTCTCGGCCGCCGTCACAGTGTTCACGAGGAGCATCGCGACCGTCATCGGGCCAACACCGCCGGGGACCGGCGTGATGGCGCCCGCCACCTCGACAGCCTCGTCGAAGTGCACGTCGCCGACGAGACCCTCGTCCGTCCGGTGGACGCCCACATCGATCACCGTGCCGCCCGCCTTGACCATGTCGCCGGTGATGAGCTTCGGGACCCCTGCCGCGGCGACGAGGATGTCTGCCCGGCGGGTGTGGGTCGCGAGGTTGGCGGTCTTCACGTGCGTGATCGTCACGGTCGCGTTCCCCCGGATCGAGTCCTGCGCCAGCATGATGGAAAGGGGTGCGCCGACCAGATCGCCGTAGCCCACGACGACGACCTCGGCGCCTTCGAGGGGTATGTCGCTCCGCAGCAGCAGCTCCACGATCCCGTAGGGGGTGGCCGGCTGGAACGTGGCCTCGCCGCGCACGACCATCCCGACGTTCCATGGATGGAGGCCGTCGACGTCTTTCTCCGGGGCCATCGTCCGCTGCACCTCAAGCTCGTTGAGGTGCGCGGGCAACGGCAGCTGGACGATGATCCCGTGGATCTCCGGGTCGCGATTCAGGCGGCGGATCGTGGCGAGCATCTCGCCCGAGGTCACGTACCCGGGCAGGTTGACCTGCTCCGAGTGGATGCCGACATCCGCACAGGCTTTGTGCTTCGCACCGACGTAGATACGGGAGGCCTGGTCCTCCCCCACGAGGACCGCGGCCAGGCCCGGCGTGATGCCCTGGTCGGCGAGCGCTCGCACCCGCTCGGCAACCTCCGAGCGGATCTGCGCGGCGACGGCTCTGCCGTCGAGGATGCGGCCGGTCACGGCCCCGGATGCTATCGGCTGGTCGCGTCGGGAAGGGGACCCTCAGTGACGGAAGTGTCTACGGCCGGTGAGCACGACGGCCATGCCTCGCTCCTCCGCGGCCTGGAGCACCGCCTCGTCGCCCTTCGATCCCCCCGGGTGGATCACGGCGGTGGCGCCCGCGTCGGCGGCGACCTCCAGCGCGTCGGGGAACGGGAAGAAGGCGTCCGATGCGAGTGAGGCGCCCTTGGCCCGGTCGCCGGCTTTCCGCGTGGCGATCCAGGACGAGTCCACGCGAGACATCTGCCCGGCGCCGATCCCGACGGTCGCGCCGTCTCGGACCAGCACGATCGTGTTGGACTTCACGCGCCAGGCGATCGTCCAGGCGAGCAGCAGGTCGCGCCATTCGTCTTCGGTCGGCTCGCGGGAGGAGACGACCTCGAAGTCCTCGCGTCGCTCGGTGACGACGTCGCGGTCCTGCACGAGCGCTCCTCCCGACATCGCCCGCAGGTCCAAGCCGCCCGGTTCCGGCAGCGGCGCCTCCAACACCCGGAGGTTCTGGCGCTCGCCGAACGAGGCCAGCGCCTCCGGCTCGAAGCCCGGGGCGATCACGACCTCGGTGAAGACGTCTCGCATCGCATCCGCGGCACCCCGCGTGCACGGCGCGTCGAACGCCACGATCCCACCGAAGGCCGAGACCGTGTCGCACTCGAACGCGCGCCGGTACGCCTCATCCGGCTGGGCGGCGACCGCCACGCCGCACGGATTGTTGTGCTTCACGATCACGCAGGCGCTCGGCGAGAGGGCAGCCACCAGCGAATATGCCGCCTCCGCGTCGAGCCAGTTGTTGAACGACATATCCTTGCCCTGCAGGACACGGGCGCCTCCGAGCGGCCCGGGGAGAGCGCTGCCCCCGTCGCGGTACAGCGCGCCACGCTGATGTGGGTTCTCCCCGTATCGGAGGTCGTCGACCTTCTCGAGCGCCAGCCCCACGAACCCGGGCAACGCTTCGGGCGCTGCCCGCGCGGCGAACCAACCCGCGACGCCGGCGTCGTACCCAGCGGTGTGAGCGAAGGCGGCCGCGGCGAGGCGCTCACGCGTCGCGCGGAAGAGTCCGCCATGGACACGGATCTCGTCCAGGACCTCCGGGTATCGCGACGGGTCCACGACGACGCCGACGGACTCGAAGTTCTTCGCGGCCGCGCGGACCATCGCCGGCCCGCCGATGTCGATCTTCTCGATCACCTCGTCGTCGCTCGCGCCGGACGCGACCGTCTCCCGGAACGGATACAGGTTCACCACGAGCAGGTCGAACGGCTCGATCCCGTGCTGGGCCAGCTGGTCGAGATGCGCGGG
>JALZDC010000394.1 GCA_030862755.1 Actinomycetota bacterium | reverse complement strand
GCCCATGAACCCGGGTTAGCAGCGAGTCGCGGAAGCGAGCACTACAACCGCTGCCTCGACCTGCTCGCGACCATCTCCCTGAAGAGCGCCGGCATACCCGGTCCCGATCGGAGCGACCCGATGCTTCTCGCCCGGCTCACCGAGCTCGAAGCCCGAGAGTCGGCCCAGGGGGCGCTCGTGGTCGTAGGTGGAGATCTCGATCCCGAGATCGCGATCGGCCTGTCCCGTCTGCGGCGGCGGTTCCGTCAGATCATCGCTCTTTCGTTGCCTCCACATCGCTTCGGGTCGGGACCCACCCGTGACCGTTGGGAGGGCGAGGGCCGAACCAAAGAAGCGGTGCGGCTGCTCGCCAGATCCGGAATACGACCCATCGTTCTGGGGCCCGGCGATCACCTCCGGCTGGCCTGGGGATCCTTGTCGCGAGCGACGATGGGAGGTGAGGCCCAGTGGGATCCGAAGCACGCACCCGTCTAGCACTCGCCGGGCTCCTCATCGTCACGCTCTTCTCTTTCGGACAGGTGTTCGCGCGCGGCGAGTACCCGGGTCCCGCTCTGCTCGGGATGTTCGTCGCCGGCGTCATCGCGGCGGGTGCCAGGCGCATGGGGGTATCGACGTCGCTCACGGTCCTCACGTCGGGGGCTGGGCTCATCGCCTACCTGGCGTTGATCTTCGAAGGCCGCCACACTTTCTTCGGACTACCAACGATCGGTGCCCTGCAGCGCGTGGCCGGATCCCTGGACCAGGCTTACGACGCGAGCCTGATCGACTATGCGCCAGTTCCCGTGCGACCCGGCTACGTGATCGGGATGGTTGTCGCGATGTGGGTCGCCACAACGCTGGCCGAGATCGCGACGTTCAAGTGGCGCCGCCCCCTGATCGCGGTGATCCCCACGATCGGCTTATTCGCTTTCCTCTCCATCGTCGGAACCCGAACGGGCACGACGCTCCTGGTCCTCATCTACATCGCCGCGCTGCTGACATTCCTCGCGGCCGAGTCGTCGCACCGGTTGCGCGCGTGGGGGCGCTGGGTCATGGGTATCGGTGGTGAGGGCCCGGGCGAGGCTGCGACCGTCTCCGGCCGGCTCGCTCGGCGGATGGGTGTGTCTTGTCTCGCCGCCGCCCTCATCGCGCCCGCGTTCCTTCCCGCTCTGGGAGACGGCCTGTTGTCGTGGCGCAGCGGGCCCGGAGGAGTCGGAAGCGGAACGGGAGCCGGGGTGAGCTCGGGCGAGATCGATCTTCTCGCCTCGTTGCAACCAACCTTGATCGAGCAATCGGGGCAAGAGCTGTTCCGTATCTCATCCGAACGGCCGACGTACTGGCGGCTCGCGTCGCTCCCGAGCTTCGACGGCATCTCGTGGCGCCCGTCTGCCGACCGGACCCGGACCCGGGCGAGCACCGGGGTCATCGCCGCCGAGGGCCGCGTCGTGCGGGCGACGAACCTCGAGCAGCACATCACGATCAGTGGGCTTAGAGGTGAGGCGATGCCCGCCGCGGTCCAGGCGGCGTTCATCGATGTGAACGAGGACGTCGGCGACCGGTCGGATACCGACGTCTACTTCCACCACAGCTCGGGGGCTCTCATGATGCAGGACGGGGTCGTCGAGGGCCTGTCGTACACGGTCATCTCCCAGCAGCCGGAGCTGACCTATCGCGATCTCCGCGCGGCACGGATCGAGACCGCGGATCCGGCATTCACCGAGGTCCCCGACCTGTCAGAAGAGGTCGTCGCCCTCAGGGATCGCTGGGTTGCCGGTGCCACGACGCCGGCCGACATCTTGCTGCGCCTCCAGCGTCGGCTGCGCGCGTTCGCGTACTCGTTAGACGTCGAACCCAGGGCCTCGAGCGACTACCTCACGCAGTTCCTCACCGAGACGAAGGTCGGCTACTGCCAGCAGTTCGCCGCCGCGTTCGCGTTACTCGCGCGCTCTCTCGGATTCCCCACCCGCGTGTCCGTCGGGTTCCTTCCCGGCGAAACCAATATCTCGCGTCCCGACGACTACATCGTCCGAGGAACCCACGCCCATTCGTGGCCCGAGGTGCTATTCGACGGCTATGGCTGGGTGGCGTTCGAGCCCACCCCGGGCAACAACGCGACCCCGCCCCGCTACACGGTGCCTCCCTCCCGTGACCTCCCCGGTCAGGACCCGTTCACGGCGGGAGGCAGTGCCGGAGGCAACCCACTGAATCTCCAGGGCAACCAGAACATCCCGACCGGGGGGCGCGACCGTGGAGGCGAGGCACCCGGTGCGCGCCGCGCTCCCGGGACGAGCGTCTACGAATGGCAAAAGACATTCTCGGATCTGCTGACGGTCCTGCTCATCGTGCTGCTCATCTCCATCTGCAGTGTTCCGTTCCTGAAGGCTGCCCGGAACTCATTTCTGTATCGCCGAGCCAGGACGCCGCGCGACCAAGCCGCGGCGGCGTTCCGCTATTTCGAACTCGAGGCCGCGGAATTGGCGGATGCACGCGTACCCGCGGAATCGGCATCTCGGTTTGCGCACCGGTTGGGCACGGGACACAAGGTTCCGAAGACACCAGCGGCGCGGCTCGCGGCGATCTACGAACTGGCGACGTATGGGCCACGGCCGCTCGATTGGGCTCTCGCCGACGAGGCGCGTACCAACGCACGGATGTTGCAACGAGCCTTGTGGAGCGGAGCTACATGGTGGCGCAGGCTTCGACGCTTGTTCTCGCCCGCCGGGCTCCTCGTTCGATGGGGGTCCGGCTAGCCCATGGCGGTGCGGCCCGAGGACCGATGCAGCTCCCTTTCGAGATCGGATTCCACCCGGCGCACGGCTTCTACGAAAGCGTCCTTGTCGTACAGGTACTGAGCGGTCTTCCCGTCCACACCTGCGGCGACCGCGTCGAGAGCGACGAAGAAGGCGAGCTGTCCCTCTCTCAACGCATCGACGATGGCACTTTCTGAGCTCGCCAGGATGCTGTCACCTTCGGCGCTCAGCTGCACCCCGGCAAGATGCTCGTCCAGCCCCGCGCGCTTCCGCAGGTAGTCGTAGGCCCTTCTCACCCGCTGAAGGCTCATGCCCGAATCGAGCAACGACTTGACCGCTCGCAGCGCAACGAGGTCCCGGAACGAATAGAGCCGCCGAACACCGGGACGTCCCCCGGTGCCCTGGATCGTCGGTCGTACCAGACCGATGCGATCCCAATACC
>JALZDC010000387.1 GCA_030862755.1 Actinomycetota bacterium | reverse complement strand
GGCGTGCCCTCAGTACCTGCTCCTTGCCGAGGACGAGGTCGTCGAGCACGGCGCCCTGCGCAAGTTCACGCCGCCCGCTCGGAATCGCTCGGCCGAGGATACGGACGCGATGTGGCGGCTCCTGGCGGACGGGACACTGACGCACGTCGCGACCGACCACGCGCCCTCGACGATGGCGCAGAAGCTCGACGGTGACATCTGGGAGGCACCCTTCGGCCTGCCCGGCCTCGACACGACGACCCGGCTCCTGCTCGACGGCGCCGCCAGCGGCCGGCTCTCTTGGTCCGACGTCGTCCGGCGTTACTCGGAGGAGCCCGCCAAGCGCTACGGCCTGTGGCCGGCGAAGGGCCGCCTGGAGCAGGGCGCCGACGCGGATCTCGTCCTCGTCGACCCCACCGCGACCGTACATCTCCGAGATGGCGACGTGATCTCTAAGGCCGGGTGGACCCCCTTCGCCGGCCGCAGGACCATGGGCGACGTCGTCCACGTCTTCCTCGGGGGCCAGGAGATCGCGCGCGACGGCGCACCTCGCGACGACCGCACCGGTCGGTTCCTTCCAGGCCCCGGCGCGGCCGCCGGGCCGGAGGAGCCTCTCACGTGATCCTCGACCTGAGCGTCGTCGTCGACGCCACCACCGAAGGCCCGCCCGCAGCCGGAAGCCCACCGGTCTCGCTCGAGACGGCGTTCCGCGGTCCCGGTCACTGGCAGTCGAGCCGGATCTCGACCCTCCTGCACACTGGATCCCACGTCGACGCGCCGCTGCACGTCGTCGCCGGAGGGCGCCCGATCCAGTCCCTCACCCTGGACGAGTTGAGCGGGACGGCGGTCGTGATCGACCTCCACAACGCACGGGAACGGGAGGCGATCAACGTCCGCCGCCTGCGGGCCGCGGCTCCCGAGATCCCGCCCGGTTCGATCGTCGCCGTGCGGACGGACTGGACCGACCGGTGGTGGGGCACGTTCCCCGACTACTACACCCGGTCGCCGTTCCTGACGGAGGATGCGGGGATCTGGCTGGCGCGGCTGCGACCGAAGGCCGTCGTCGTCGACTTCTTCGAGGAGGAGTGTGCGATCTCGGCCGGCTTCACGTCTGAGGATTTCGTCGTCCACCGCGCCCTGCTGGGCAACGACATCCCGATCGTCGAACAGGCTACCCGCCTCGGCGACGCGGGGCCCGGGCCTTTCCCCTTTCGGGCACCGTTCGTTCTGCTCGCGGGCGTGGAAGCGGCTCCATGCCGGATCTACGCGGAGCTCCCCGAAGGCTAACCCGTCAGCTCGAGGGGCGTGCGGCGACGAAGTCGATCTCGATCAGCCAATCGGGGTGTGCCAGCCCCGCGACGAACAGGAGGGTGGATGCGGGGCGGTGGCCGGCCAGGATCTCCTCCCGGACGGCCCGGGCGGTCGGCAGGTCCTCGCGACGAACGAGCAGCATCGTGAGCTGCACGATGTCCGAGATCTCCATGCCGGCGCCGGCGAGAACCCCCTCGATGTTGCGCCACATCAGCCTGCACTGCTCCTCGATGTCCTCGCCGATCCGGCCGTCGGTATCGACGCCCGTCTGGCCGGCCCCGAACACGAGTCGCATCGGACCGTCGACCTCGATGCCGTGCGAGTAGGTGCCGAATGGGCCCGCGACACCTGCCGGGTTGAACGCGCGCATCTCCCTCGCTCCCTTCGTCCAACCCGGCACCATAGCGTTCGGCGTTCGGCATGGCCTTCCAGCCCTCGGCCGGGTCCGGCCCTACCATCCGACACGTGCGGATCCTCATCTGGCACGGATGGCTCCTGGAGGGCTCGGGGTCCAACGTCGCGACCGCGCGGGTCTCCGAGGTCTGGCGAGCGGCGGGGCACGACGTGCTCCTCGTCTGCCAGGAGCGTCACCCCGCACGCTATCCGTGGATCGACGCACACGGCAGCGTCGATCGTGACGGGGTCTCGGACCTCGAACCGAACAGGAACGCCTCGAACGCCCCCGGACGATGCGTGCTGCTCCGTCCGGACATAGGCGCGACGCTCCCGGTCTTCGTCGTCGATCACTACGAGGGGTTCGAGGACGTTCGGCCCTTCGTCGACCTGGCCGATGGTGAGCTGGACGCCTACCTGCGCGCGAACGTCGAGGCACTCCGCGCGGCGGCAAGGTTCCACGACGAGGAGATCGCGTTCGTGGGCCACGGGATCCCAGGTGCGGCGATCGGCCGTCGCACGCTCGGCCCCGGCCGGTATGTCGCGAAGATCCACGGCAGCGATCTCGAGTACGCGATCCGGCCGCAGGATCGCTACCGGGAGCTGGCGCGCGAGGGGCTCGAGGCGGCTCGCGCCGTCGTCGGTCCCAGCGGCGAAGCCCTAGAACGTTGCGCCGAGCTCGTCCCCGAGATGAGAGGGGTGGCACGCGTGGTCCCGCCGGGCGTCGACGTCGCGGCGTTCCGTCCCCGGCCTCGCGTCGAGGCCCTTCGGGAGGTCGCCTCGCTCCTAGACGTCGACCCGGACACGGTCCGGGGA
>JALZDC010000382.1 GCA_030862755.1 Actinomycetota bacterium | reverse complement strand
AGGCGCCCGGAAGGTTCGCTGGATCTCGGTCAGTCCTCGTCCGCGGTATCCAGCTTGTGGAGCCTCGGCCCCACGCAGTCGTCGCGCAGCGGCAGCTCGAACGGCTTCCGGGGAGACTGCTCGAAGTCGAAGAGGTAGCTCAGGTTGAATGCATCCCGGTCGCGATGGGTGAGCTGGGACATCCCCCAGTTGTCCTCGATGAAGCGCAGGACGCTCGAGAACTCGCCGAGCTGCGAGTCGATGTAGCCGGGCTTCGCGTAGGGACTGATCGTGAGCAGCGGGACCCTAAAGCCGAACCCGAAGTCGTCGACCTGGGGTGGCGGCACGTGATCGTAGAACCCACCGTAGTCGTCCCACGTGATGAAGATCGCGGTGTCCCTCCAGAACGGGCTCCGCATGACCGAGTTCACGATCTCCGTCGTCCAGTTCTCGCCGTGGCAGAAGCTCCACTCGGGGTGCTCGCTCAGCTCGTAGCGCGGCGTGATCCACGTGACGGGCGCCAAGCGCCCGTCCTCGATGTCGGCGACGAAGTTGTCGACCGGGAAGATGTGGCGCTGCCAGACCTCCGGGTGCATCCGGACGCGCTCGATCGCGGAGAACGCGGACCAGACGTAGCCGCGCTGGTCGTTCCACGCGGCGTAGTAGCCCCACGGGATGCCGGCGGCGTCCAGGAGGTCGGCCTCGGTCTGGAAGTCGAAGCACGGTGGGACCCGTTCCACCTGCCCCTCGCTGTCGACCACCTCGACGTAGACCTCTTCGAGCGTGTCACAGCCCCACGACTTCGCGAGACCGGTTTCCTGGGTGAACAGCGTCGCGCGCGCCTGATCCTGGAAGGGATTGTGGTGCGACCCGCCGGACTGCGCCGCGATCGTGTAGAGGTGGTTCGGGAACGACGGCCCCTGCGCCGACGCGAAGAAGTTGTCTGAAAGGGCGAACTCCTCGGCCCATCGCCAGTAATTGGGGAGGTCCTCTCGGCCCCGCATCTGTGTGTACGCGAAGCGGTCCGCGACGTCGTTGCGCGCGAACTTGTTCATCCGTCCCTCGTTCCAGGACTCGATCGCGCAGTCGTAGCAATGAGGGATGTCGTCGGGGAGGCGATCTGGCGGCTGCGTGAGCGGTCGGAGCCGATCGCCGTCGAGGCCCTGGGTGACGCCGTTCACGCCGGGGAACCGGCCGAACAGGTGATCCGTCGTCCGGTTCTCCTTGATGACGAAGACAACGTGCTTGATCGGCCATCGGGTTTCGAACGCCGATGCGTCGGTGCGCGCGGGTCGTCCGGGGGGGAGGAGATCGGGTGTTTCTCTGGCGCGCGGCGGGTCCTGACACGTCGCAGCGAGCAGGGCCATGCCCATCAACGCGGGGACGACGCGGCCGAGTTGCATCCAAGCGCGATGCTACGCGACGAAGGGTCGACGCCACTGCGGACCGGACCTGCGGTCCGAGGCCGACCCATCCATCTGCGCTGGTACGATGACCAGCCGATCAACCCCCTCGAAAGGGACTTCTGACCTGCCATGGAAGCGATACTTCAGGCCGAACCCCGGAGCGAGACCGGGAAGGGAGCCGCCCACCGTCTGCGAGCGGCCGGCCGCGTGCCTGCCACGCTGTACGGGGCCGGGGTCGAGGCCACGTCGATCCACGTGAGCGCTCTCGACCTGCTTCACGTCTTCCACGCCATGGGACAGGCGAGCGTTCTCGTCGACCTGAAGCTCGACGGCCAGGAGTACCTCACGATCGCTCGCGAGATCCAGCGGGATCTGATCCACAACCGCTTCATCCACATCGACTTCATGGCCGTGCGTCGCGACGAGAAGATCACGGTGAACATCGAGCTCCACGAGGTCGGCGATTCGGTTGGTGTCCACGCAGGCGGCGTCGTGGAGCACCACCTGCGCGAGGTCGAGGTCGAGTGTCTTCCGGCCGATGTGCCCCAGCGGATCGAGTTCGACATCACCTCGCTGAATATCGGCGAGTCATTGCGCGTTGGCGATCTCACCCCGCCGGAAGGCGTCGAGTTCTTGACCGACCCGGACACGATGGTGCTCGCGGTCGTCGAGCCCGCCGTGATGGACACCGAGCTGGACCTGGCCGTGGCCGGCGAGGAGGCCCCCGAGGCCGCGCCCGAGGAGGCGGCCGCCGAGGAAGAGGTCCCCGAGGGCGAAGAGGGCGAAGAGGGCGAAGCCGCCGAGGGCGAGGGCGTGGAGAGCGCCGGCTCCGCGGAGGGAGCCGACGGCGAGTCCAAGGCCCCCGAGGGGGACGGCGAGAGCTAACCGATGGCCTGGCTCGTCGCCGGCCTCGGCAACCCCGGCGAACGCTACGCGAGGACACGGCACAACGTCGGCCGCATGGTTGCAGAGGATCTGGCCGACGAAGCCGGCGAGCGGTTCCGCAAGGTGCGGTTCCTCCCTGCCGAGGCGGCGGAGATCCAGATCGGTGACGAACGGGTCCTCGTCGTGCGCTCGACCCGATTCATGAACGAGTCGGGCCCCTCGTACGCCTCTCTCGCCAAGAAGCATCGGATCGAGCCATCTCGGCTCATCGCCGTCCACGACGAGCTGGACATCCCTGCGGACACGATCCGCGTGAAGCAGGGGGGCGGCAACAGCGGTCACAACGGGCTCCGCTCACTCGATCTGGCCCTCCGCAGCCCCGACTACCTGCGGGTCCGGGTGGGGATCGGTCGCCCGCCGGGGCGACAGGACCCGGCCGACTTCGTGCTCCAGCCCATGGGCAAGCGCGAGCGGGAGGACCTTTCGCTTCTCGTGAGGCATGCGGCCGAGGCAGTTCGAGCTCTGATCACGAACGGGTTGGAGCGGACCCAGGACCGATTCAACCGCTCGGCGCCGAGCCCGTAGGGCGAACGGGGGAGTCCCGCCTTCAGGTCAGCCGACCCGGGCCGATACACATGGCATGACGCGACGTCTCTGCTCGTCGAGGCGTGGCCTTCTTCGAGGCCGCCTGTTCCCGCTGCGCGGGGCGGGTGCGCCCTCGATGGAGAAAGGGGAGGTGACCGATGGCCCGCGTGGATGAGACGCCGACCGTTCACGCCACCCCCAGGCCTCGCCGCCGCCACGGGCTTCGAGCGTACGAGCTGCTCCTGTCCCTTCCCCTTCTAGTCTTTCTGGGCTATTCGACGTGGCAGACGTCGGATAGCTTCCTCGACTGGAGGCTCCTGGTGTGGTTCGGGGCTATCGCTCTCGTGCACCTCGTGCCCATACCGCGGCGGATGCCCTTCCCCTTCAGTCTGAGCTTCCCGCTGGAACTCTCGGTCGCGCTCTTGTATCCACCGCCCGTCGCAGCCGTGATCGTCTTCGGGGCGTCGATCGACAAAGAGGAGCTTGGGCACGAGCATCCTCCCCTCACGATCGTCTTCCGGCACGCGCAGCTGGCGCTCTGCGTGCTCGCCCAGGGGACGATCTTCCACAGCCTGACCGATCTCGACGACCGTTGGTTCGTGGTCGGCTCGGTGGTCATCCTGACGGCCCTCATCGGCTACGCGATCAGCACCATCGTGACCGCCGAGTGGCAGACCCTCCGGTACCGCTACCGCCTCGATCACGTCCTCCGGGCGATGCACCAGGGTGTCATGGTCGAGTTCCTGCTGTCCTACCTCGGCCTCGCGCTGTTCAGCGTGCTCGTCGCGATCACGACGCGCACCGTCGGTCTCTGGGCGATCGCCGTCTTCATCGCGCCGCTCGCGTTCGCATGGCAGATGTTGCATCGGACGCACTCGCTCGAGCTCGCGACGGAGGAGCTCGCCCACAAGCAGGCGGAGAACGAATACCAGGCGTTGCACGACCAACTCACCGATCTTCCGAATCGGCTGCTCTTCCAGCGGAGCCTCGCGATCAGGATCAAGGAAGCCGAGCAGCGGGGCAGCAGGTTCGGCGTGATGTTGATGGATCTCGATCACTTCAAGGAGATCAACGACGCCCTCGGCCACCATTTCGGCGACAAGCTCCTCGCGGCGATCGGGCCACGGATCGCCCGATCGCTCCGGGACGGTGACTTCATGGCCAGGCTCGGGGGAGACGAGTTCGGCGTGCTCCTCGCGGACCTTCCGGACGACGAGACGGCCGCGGTCGTCGCGGAACGGGTCGTCGAAGGACTCCGGCGCCCGATCCGCGTCGAGGAGCTTGACCTCGATATCTCCGGCAGCGTGGGAGTCGCTGTCTATCCGACGCACGCGGAAGATCTCGACACGCTCCTCCGTCATGCGGACGTCGCGATGTACGCGGCGAAGGAATCGGGTGTCGGCTTCGAGGTCTACGACGAGATCATCGACAGATACAAGCCGGAGCTCCTGACCCTCGTGACGCAGGTTCGCTCCGCGATCGAAGACGGCGAGTTCCGGATGTACCTCCAGCCGAAGGTCCGGCTGTCCGACGGCCGCGTCGCCGGCGCCGAGGCCCTGATCAGATGGGAGCATCCGACGCTCGGACGACTGTCTCCCGCCGACTTCATCCCGATGGTCGAGAAGACCGTGCTGCTGAAGCCGCTGACCTATTGGGCGATCGAGGACGTCGTGCGCACCCTGCGGTCGTGGGCAGACTACGGAGTCCGTCTGCCGATTGCGGTCAACCTGTCCCCGCGCAGCCTGCTCGATCAGAACCTGCCCGGGCTCGTGGGCGGTCTCCTCGAACGGTTCGACGTCCCGGCCTCGCTCCTGCGGCTCGAGCTGACCGAGAGCTTCCTCGTCGCCGACTCGGGCAGATCCGACGCCGTGCTCAACGAGCTGTCCCGGCTCGGAGTGGGGTTGTCGATCGACGACTTCGGGACCGGCTTCTCCTCGCTCTCCTACCTGAAGCGACTGCCGATCGAGGAGCTCAAGATCGAGCGTTCGTTCGTCTCTCACATGCTCGATCGGGCCGAGGACTACACGATCGTTCGGGCGACCGTGGAGCTGGGCCGCAACCTCGGGCTCCGGGTGGTGGCGGAGGGCGTCCAGGATCGTGCGACGTTCGACCGGCTCGGCGACTTCGGATGCGACGAGGCGCAAGGCTTCTACATCGCGAAGCCACTCGAACCCGACGCCTTCTGGCTGTGGCTGTCCGCGCGAGAAGCGGAGTTCCACATCGAGGACGAGCCCAAAACCTCCGAAGAGCCCGCGACCTCCGGCGGCCCCGCTCCCCCCCGCGGCGCGGGCGGAAGGCTCCGCGCCGTCTAGACTCCCCTCTCCGATGCCCCGTCGCGATCGCGACCGGGGCTGTTCGTGTTGGTGCGAGGAGGTGGGATGACGCTCCGGGAGGTCCTCGACCCGCTGGTCCGGTCGGAGCCGTTCGAGCGGCTCCTGCTCGAACGCGCCCGCCCGATCGTGGCGAAGGCCGACGCAGGAGAGGGCTTCCTCCTGGCGGGATCAGCCGTCGCGCTGGATGCCCCGCTCATGGTGGTCACCCCGGGTCCGAGGGAGGCGGAGGAGCTCACCTCCGAGATCGGGGTCTACCTGGGGCCGGAGAACGTCGCCTTTCTCCCAGCGTGGGACGCGCTTCCTTACGAGGGGATGGACCCGGCGCCCGAGGTCGCGGCCCGAAGGGCCGACGCCATCGGCCGCCTCCGGTCGGCGGATGGGCCGTTCGTCGTCGTCGCTCCGTACCTGGCGGCGATGCAGGCGGTCCCACCCAGCTTGGGGACCGCAAGTCCGCTGCAACTCGCGGCGGGCGTGGAGATCGCTCCCTACACGCTCGCGGAGCGACTCTCGGAGCTGGGCTACATCCGGGTCGATGTCGTCGAGCACCGAGGGGAGTTCGCCGTCCGAGGAGGAGTCGTCGACGTCTTCCCCGGTATCGCCCGATGGCCGGCCCGACTCGAGTACTGGGGCGACGAGGTCGAACGGCTCCGCGAGTTCTCACCGTCGACGCAGCTCTCGACGAAGCAGATCGGCGCGATCGAGATCTCGCCCGTGCGTGAGCTCCTCCCCGACGATGCGCTCCGGTCGGCCGCGGCAGCCCACGCACCCCACGTGCCCGACCGGTTCCGCGACGGACTCCAACGAATGGCCGACGGGCTTCGCTTCGAAGGATCCGATACGCTCGCTCCTTTCCTGTACGAGCACATGCCGACGCCGGGGGGACTCCTTCCGCCCGGCTCCTGGGTCGTCGTGACCCAGGCTCAACGCACCTTCCGGCGAGCGGCGCAGACGCACGCGGAGGCGGAGGCGCTCGCCGAGGCGATCGGATGGCCGGGCCCGACGGTGCTGTCTCCGCTCGAGGATGCGATCGAAGGCCACGTGCAGCTGCGTCTGACGGAGTTCACCGAAGGGATCGATCTCGGCATCTCGAGCTGGGGGACGGCGGAGGGGAACCCGGCGGAGCTCTCGAAGCGACTCGAGCGGGCCGCGGCTGACGGCACGAGGATCGTCCTCGTCGGCCGTGGCCACGGCTCACTGCAGCGAGCCGCCGAGGTCGTCGGCGACCTTCCGTTCGAACGCATCGAAGCGCCGCTCACATCCGGCTTCCTCTTCGAGGCGGGCCGACTGGCCGTCGTCACCGAGGAGGACCTTTTCGGCTCCCGGCGGCACACGCGGACCGCGCCCAGGTTCGCCAGGAGGGCGACCGGGTCGATCGCCGACGAGCTGGAACCCGGCGACTTCGCTGTCCACCGCATCCACGGCGTCGGTCGGTATGCGGGCGTCGTCCACCGGGAGCTGGCCGGCGCAGAACGCGACTACCTCATCCTCGAGTACGCGGGCAACGACAAGCTGTACGTCCCGTCGGAGCAAGTCGGCATGGTGGCGAAGTACCTCGGCGGGGATGCACCACGGCTCCACCGTCTCGGCGGATCGGACTGGGCTCGGGCGACCGCGAGGGTGAAGCGCGCCGTCAAGGACATGGCGGGCGAGTTGGTCCGCCTGTACAGCGCCCGCATGGCCGTCCCCGGGCACCCGTTCGGCCCGGACACGCCGTGGCAGCTGGAGCTGGAGGACGCGTTCCCGCACGAGGAGACGCCCGACCAGGTGACCGCGATCGACGAGGTGAAGGCGGACATGGAGCGACCGGTCCCGATGGACAGGCTGATCTGCGGCGACGTCGGATTCGGCAAGACGGAGATCGCCGTTCGAGCCGCCTTCAAAGCGGTGATGGACGGCAAGCAGGTCGCCGTCCTGGTTCCGACGACGCTGCTCGCGGAGCAGCATCACGTGACGTTCAGCGAGCGGTTCGCCCCCTATCCGGTCAGGGTGGCCATGCTGTCCCGCTTCCTGTCCCCGGCGCAGCAGAAGGACGTCATCGCGGACCTCGCCGCTGGCCGCGTCGACGTCGTGATCGGCACGCATCGGCTGCTCGGCGCCGATCTGTCGTTCCGGGATCTCGGCCTCCTCGTGGTGGACGAGGAGCAACGGTTCGGCGTGGCGCACAAGGAACGGCTGAAGCGGTTCCGGGCACACGTCGACGTCATCACGATGACGGCGACACCCATCCCTCGGACACTCGAGATGGCCCTTACCGGCATCCGGCAGATGTCCACGGTTGACACCCCACCCGAGGACCGGCAGCCGGTGCTCACCTACGTCGGCGGTTACGACGAGGGACTGGCGCTCGGCGCGGTCCGTCGAGAGCTCCTACGCGAGGGTCAGGTGTTCTGGGTCCACAACCGCGTCGCGACGATCGACAGACAGGTCGCCTGGTTGCAACGACAGCTGCCCGACGCACGGATCCTCATGGCCCACGGGCAGATGGACGAGGACACGCTCGAGCGACAGATGGTGCGCTTCTGGGATCGCGACGCCGATGTCTTGGTCTGCACCACGATCATCGAGTCCGGACTCGACGTGCCCAACGCGAACACGCTGGTCGTCGACCGGGGCGACAAGCTGGGTCTGGCGCAGCTCTACCAGCTCCGCGGGCGTGTGGGCAGGAGCAGCGAGCGCGCGTTCGCCTACTTCTTCTTCCCACCGGTCAGGGAGCTCACGGAGGAGGCGCACGAGCGGCTGGCGACGATCTCGCGTCACCAGGCGCTCGGCTCCGGGTTCCGGATCGCCCTCCGCGATCTCGAGATCCGCGGCGCCGGGAACCTGTTGGGCGCCGAGCAGCACGGGCACATCGCCGCGGTCGGCTTCGACACCTATTGCCGGATCCTCCAGCAGTCGGTCGCCGAGTTGCAGGGGCGGCCGATCGCGGAAGAGAAGGAGCTCAGGATCGATCTGCCGGTTCGAGCATTCGTGCCCCCCGGCTGGGTGGCGCAGGAATCCCTGCGACTGGAGCTGTACCGGCGGATCTCGCTCGCCGCGGATAGCGATGCGCTCGATCGGATCCGCGAGGAAACGGTCGACCGATACGGGATGCTCCCCCCCGAGGTGGAGACCCTGTTCGCGGTCGCATCCCTACGTGTCACCTGCCGACTCCTCGGGGTCGAGGAGGTTTCCACCTATCGGGAGCAGGTGCGTGTTCGGCCCGTTGAGCTCCCGGATCCGATGCGCCTCGACCTGACGGAGCGCGTGCCGAGTGCCACGTTCCACGAGGCGAAGCGGACCCTGAATCTGGCGCCGGAACGGGTCGTGAGCAACCAGCTGCCGGCGTGGGTGGAGGCGCGCCTCCGAGAGACCGTCGGCGACGCGGTATCGATCGGTGGAGAGGCGCGCCAGTAGACTCCCCGCTCCGATGACCGTGCTCCGTTCGGCTCACGCGCTCCTCCTCGTCCTAGCAGTGTCCGCCTGCGGCCTGAGCAGACCCGAGGTGGCGCGAGTGGGCGACCGGGACGTCGAGGATGCAGACCTTCGACACGCCGTGGCCTTGCAGCGAGCGCTCGCGGATCTCCAGGGAGTCCCGTGCGGAGGTGAGGCCGTTTCCGGGGAAGGCGAGGGCGCCGCATGCAGCCGAGCGGCGCTGTCCGGCGAGCTCCTCTGGCTGGCGGTCGTCGGTTACGCCGACGCGAACGGCCTCGCGCCCCCCGCCGCCGGGGCCGAAGAGGCCGTCTCGCAGCTCGAAGCTCAGTTCGGAGCCGAGGCTGTGAGCCAGGCGCTCGAGGCACACGACGTGACGCGCGATGACCTCCTCGAGCTCGGTCGCAGGATCCTGACGCTCCGCGCCGTGCGGACGACTGTCGCCGAAGATCGGGTCGAGATCTCAGAGCTCCGAGCCGAGTACGAGGAACGCGCGCTCGAGTTCACGATCGTGCAGGTGAATCACATCCTGGTCGAGACGAAGGCGGAGGCCGACAGCGTCCACCGGCGCGTGCAGGACGCGACGACGGCCCAGTTCGTCGAGCTCGCGCGCACGGTTTCGACCGAGCGCCGCGCCGCGGAGAGCGGCGGGAAGCTCGGCAGCGCCCCCGCGACGCAGTACGTGCCGGAGTTCGCCCGTGCTGCCGTCGCGCTCGAGCCGGGCGAGATATCGCGACCGGTCCGGACGCAGTTCGGCTGGCACGTGATCTACCTCGTCGACAAGGAGGTCACTCCGTTCGCTGAGGCGAAGGCGGGGCTGGTCGAGCCGCTCGCCGACCGCGAGTTCCAGGGATGGTTGAAGGACCGCGCCGAGCAGCTGGGCGTCGAGGTGAACCCGCGGTTCGGGCGATTCTCGCCGGACACCTTCTCGGTGGAGCCGGCCAGGAGCACCGACCCGGAAGGTGACGCCGCCTCGCCATCGCCGTGACCCGCGATCGTCCGGACCCGGCGTCGCACGTTCCCGGGGGCTCCGTCCCTTCGTCCGAGGAGGGACGCCGCCTGCTCGACCTGGTGAAGGTCATGGCGCGCCTGCGCGGACCGGGCGGATGCCCATGGGACCGGGAGCAGACCCACGAGACCTTGGCGCGCCACCTGCTGGAGGAAGCGCACGAGCTGCTCGAGGCGATCGACCTGGGAGACGCCGACGCGATCCGCGACGAGCTGGGCGACCTTCTGCTGCAGGTCGTGTTCCATTCTCAGATCTCCTCGGACGGAGGTCGCTGGGACGTGGACGACGTGGCCCGCCGTCTCGTCGAGAAGCTGGTCCACCGGCATCCTCACGTCTTCGGCGACGTCCAGGTCTCCGGACCCGATGAGGTCCTGACGAACTGGGAGCAGCTGAAGGCGGAAGAGGCCGGCGGGCGCTCCGGCGTGGAGGACGAGATCCCTGCGACGCTGCCGGCCCTCGCGAGGGCCGCGAAGGTCCAGCGTCGGGCGGCCGGATGGGGGGTCGAGTGGGCGAGTTCGGAGGCCGCCGTTGCCGCGCTCCGCGAGGAGGTCGCAGCGCTTTCCGGGGCATCGGAGGCGGCCGAGCGGGAGATCGGTGAGGTCCTGTTCGCGACGGTGGCGGCCGCGCGCAAGCTGGGTGTCGACGCCGAAAGTGCCCTCCGACGGACCACGCGGGGGTTCGCCGAACGCTACGACCGCTTCCTCGCGATCGCGGAGCAACGCAAGCTCGACCTGAGGTCGGTGCCCGACGACGAGATCCGCGAGCTGTTCCGAGAAGCGCGGGACGCGTAGCGGCGTCGATCTACGTGCGTGTGAAGACCGCGAGCTGCCACACGCGGCGGTGCGCCCCCATGGCCTTTCGGAACCCGGCCTCCGCGATCGCCCGGTCGACCGCGTCAAGGTCGTGGACGAAGGCGCGGAACCCCTGGAACTTCCGTTCCCGGAGCCGGTACCAGGCGTTCCCGATGGCGATCGAGATGCGGTTGAACCGTCCCAGGAGCCCCGTGTGGATCGGGGCCGTGTACGCGTAGACATCCCCGGCGACGCCGAGCGAGTTGGCGAGAAGCTGATCCACGCTCGGGTAGCAGCAGAGCACTCGGTTGAGCGCGACCACGTCGTGTCGCGAGAGCGGCTCGACGGCGCCGTTGCCCACCGCGAAGGTCACTCGATCCGCGAGCCCGCGCTCGTCGGCCAGCGAGCGGGCTTGTTCGATCGCCCCCTGGCCCAGGTCGATGCCGTCGG
>JALZDC010000380.1 GCA_030862755.1 Actinomycetota bacterium | reverse complement strand
CTGCAGGACCTTGCGGCACGGCATCGGTGTGTCGGTGCGGTGCGCAATATCGGCCTGTTCGGGATCGTCGAGCTCGTGCGCAATCGCCAGACGATGGAGCCGATGGCGCCGTTCAACGGGACGTCGCCTGAGATGCAGGCCCTCGGCAAGCGCTTCCGCGAGGACGGCCTCTACACGTTCGTGCGCTGGAACACGTTCTTCACGAACCCGCCGCTCATCATCAGCGAGGAGGAGCTGGCCGAAGGGTTCGCGATCATAGATCGCGCGCTCGAGATCACCGATGCCGCGGTGGCGTAGGCAGAGCCAGTGGTGACGGCGCAGGAGCCTGCGAGCTCGACGTCGCGGGCTGCCCTCGTTCGACGGTCGCTGGTCTTCGTCGCGTTCGCCGCCCTGGTCCTGGCGCTGTGGGAGGGGGTCAAGTTCATCGGCGGCGATACCTCACGGTCGGGCGATCAGGTGCTCTGGGATCCACCCCTCAAGATCTGGTTCGCCACCGATACCAATCTTCCGCATACCTGGGACATCGTCGCCGCCATGATTGCGCCGCTGAACTCAGGGACGACGGAGACGCTGGGCGGGTACCTGGTGCTGCAAGCCATCTACACCTGGCGCGAGGCATTCATCGGTTTCGCCCTGGGGGGGATGCTCGGGGTAGCCCTCGCGATTGCCTTCATCCACAACTGGCTGGCCGAGCGCACCCTCTCGCCGTACGTGATCGCCAGCCAGACGATCCCGATCGTGGCGCTGGCGCCGATGATCGTGTTCTTCGTGGGTCACAACATGACGAGCGTGGTGATCATCGCGACGTACCTGAGCTTCTTTCCGGTGACAATCGCGATGCTGCGAGGGCTCCGTTCGCCTGACCCGCGGGCATTAGAGTTGATGCGTTCCTACGCGGCGAATCGCCGGGCAGTGCTCTGGAAGCTCCGCCTGCCGGCATCGCTGCCGTACCTGTTCACCGCTCTGAAGATCACCGCAACCGCGAGCATCGTCGGCGCTATCGTCGGCGAGGGTCCCGGCGGGATCAGGTACGGCCTCGGGCGCGCGATCCTGTTCTTCAGCCAGCAGTACACGATCGCGCCCGAGAAGCTGTGGGCAGCGATCCTGGTCACCGCCGCTCTCGGGATCCTGTTCTACGGGATCGTGCGAATGATCGAGCTGCGCGTACTGCGGCGCTGGCCGGAGGGATTCGCCGGATGACGGCCGCTGATCGCCAGCCAGTCGTGTCGCTGACCGGTGTGCGCAAGGAGTTTGTCGTCGGATCAGCCACTACCGTGGCCCTCAGCGGGATCGACCTCCAGATCCAGAGCGGCGAGTTCGTCTCTCTCATCGGTCCGTCGGGCTGCGGCAAGTCGACGTTGCTGCGCACCATCGGCGACCTGATTTCGCCGTCGTCGGGCACTGTGCTCGTCAACGGCAAGCCTGCGGCGCGCGCTCGACTGGATCGCGAGTACGGGATGGTCTTCCAGGCCCCGGTGCTCTTCGAGTGGCGCAGCGTCGAGGACAACGTCAAGCTGCCGCTCGAGCTGCTCGGCATGGACCGATCCGAACGCGACGCCCGCGCCCGGGAGATGCTCGAGCTCGTCGAGCTCGCCGACTTCGCCCGGCACCATCCCTACCAGCTCTCGGGCGGCATGCAGCAGCGCGTGGCCATCGCGCGAGCCCTGGCCCTTCAGCCGGCGATCCTGCTTATGGACGAGCCTTTCGGCGCGCTCGACGAGATGACACGCGAGCGGATGAACTCGGAGGTCCTGCGGATCTGGGAGCAGACGGGCACGACGATCGTCTTCGTCACCCACTCGATCCCCGAAGCGGTCTTCCTGTCGACCCGGGTCGTCGTCATGAGCGCCCGGCCAGGGCGGATCACGCGCGTGATCGACGTGCCCCTCCCCCACCCTCGCAACGAGGAGACGCGCGAGGACCCGCGCTACTTCCGGGTCGTGACCGAGGTGCGGGAGGCACTGCGCGCGGGTGGCGGGCTCGGCGGCGAGCCACCGTTGGCGTCGGAGGAGCGCCTCGCGGCCGAGGGCGGCATCGGGTGACGGCCGCCGCTCCCTCGGTCGGCGTTCCGGTTCCGCCCCGTCCCGGTCGCGTGCTGCGGCTGCGACGAACGATCCGCCACTACCTCCCGGCGGTGTTCGTCTTCGTGGCGACCATCGCCCTGTGGGAGGCTCTCATCCGGCTGCTCGAGGTGCGCGCCTTCATCCTGCCGGCGCCTTCCGCAATCTGGGCCGCGCTCATGGACAACTGGGGGGCTGGTCGCTGGCCGCTCTTCGCGTCGGCGCAGACGACCCTGCTGGAAGCGGTCGGCGGGCTCCTCATCGGCAC
>JALZDC010000356.1 GCA_030862755.1 Actinomycetota bacterium | reverse complement strand
GATATGGCCTTTGGCCCGCATCACCTCCGAGACGATCGCTCGGCGTTGCGGCGTCATGCGAAGCCCCCGGCTCCGGAGCTGATCCATCAGGTCGGCGTACGACGCGTTCACGACCGCATAATAGCAGTGTGTTGCAGGTGCAACGAGGGGCGCCGCTACCCCGGCGATGGGAGGCCGAGCAGTCGAGTAGCCCAGCGCAGAGCCGTCTTCGACTGCATCAGCTGGAGCGGCCGGGCGTGGGGAGCCTGCGGGATCGCCGGAAGACCGGCGCGAGCGCAGAAGTAGCCGGCCAGCAGTGACGCGATCGCGGCCGATCCGCTCGTGTCGTCGCGCAGGACGACCTGGGGCGCCGGACCGCCTTCGGCCTCGAGGCTGGGGAGCCAGGAGGCGGTGTCCAGCATCGGGTTCCCGACGCACGCGTTGTTCCAGTCGACCAGCAGGGCCCGCCCGTCCCGCACCCGTTCGTCGTCGGCGGGATCGGCTTGCACCACCTGAGGGTAACGGCCGCCGGATGCAGCAGCGGTGGACCTCCGGCTCAGTGACGGCTGTCGATAGCATCGCGGGACATGACGGTCATGGTGACGGGGGCCTCGGGGCTCCTCGGACGGGCCATCGTCCGGGCATTGGTCCAGCGCGACGAGGTGCGGGCGACCGTCCGGCGCCCAGAGGCCGGGGAGCCGCTCCGCGTGCTCGGCGCGAAGGTGGCGGTGCTTCCGGTCGAGGAGCCCGATGAGCTGATCGAGATCCTCCCTCGGGTGCACACGATCGTGCATCTCGTCGGAGGGGTGAACCAGCCCAGCGACGAGGAGATCCTCGCCGCGAACCACGGCTCGACCGTGGCCGCGGTGGCGGCCGCGAAGGAGGCAGGCGTGCGGCGGCTGATCCTGCTCTCGGTCCCTGGCGCCTGCGTCGACCACCGGCATCCTTTCTTGCGCGCGAAAGGGCTCGCGGAAGAGGTCGTCGTCCGCAGCGGGCTCCAACACGCCGTGCTCCGCTCCTCCCACGCCTATGGGCTGGGCGGCCTGTGGTTCACCTCGACGGTCATCGGTGCGGAACACGGCTTCGTGGTCGGGGGCGGCAACCAGCGGCTCGCGCCGGTGCTGGCGGACGACGTGGCGAACGTGGTCGCGGCGATCGACGATCGTCGCGACATCATCGCGGGTGTCTGGTGTCTCGCCGGTCCGGAGGAGCTCACGGCTGATGACGTGTTCGAGATCGCGGGAGAGGGTGGAGCGCCCGCGCACCTCGATCCTTCGTCCGCGGCTCAGCGCTTGACGGAGCTCCTGGAGATCCCCGTGTCGGTCCGCGCGACCGAATTCTTCGCGGCCCCTTCGATCGCGGACGCGTCCGACACCGCCGTGCCGGATGCCGCCGCGACCTTCGATGTCTCGCTGACGCCGTTCGAGCAGGGTCTCCGCGATCTCGCCACCAGAGCCTCGCAGGGCGGCTGATAGGGTGCGCCGCGATGCCTGAGCTCGTGCATCTTCAGGTGGACGACGGTGTCGGGATCGTTCGGATCGATCGTCCGCCGGCCAACGCGATCTCGCTGCAGCTGTCGATGGATCTCCTCGATGCGCTCGAAGAAGCGGGGGCGCGCGACGATGTCGGCGCGTTGGTGCTATGGGGAGGTCCCAAGCTCTTCGCGGCCGGTGCGGACATCAAGGAGATGGTCGACCACGGACCCGATGAGATCCGCGAGCAGGTGACGAAGCTCGGCGACGCGTGCGATCTCCTGGAGGCCATGCCGAAGATCGCGATCGCCGCGATCACCGGCTTCGCGTTGGGGGGAGGCTTCGAGCTTTCGCTCGCCTGCGACCTTCGTTACGCCGCCGAGGACGCGAAGGTGGGGCAGCCCGAGGTCAGGATCGGCGTCATCCCGGGCTCGGGCGGCACCCAGCGCATGACGTGGCTCGCGGGCGTCGGGGTCTCGAGGGATCTCACCTACACGGGCCGGCAGGTGGACGCCGGAGAGGCCAGGGCTCTCGGACTGGCGGAACGAGTCCTGCCGGCGAACCAGGTTCTCGAGGCCGCCGTTCGGGACGCTCGGGTCTTCGCCCGTGGCCCCCGGCGCGCCCTCGCCGCGGCGAAGGAGGCGATCCGGGCGGCGGTAGCGACCCCCGGCCCGGCGGGCATCGCCCGGGAGAAGGACCTCTTCGTCTCGTTGTTCGGCACCGATGACCAGCGCGAGGGCATGCGGGCGTTCGTCGAGAAACGCCCTCCCGAGTTCCGGGGGAGCTGAAACCACCTTGCCCGAGGGGCCCAGCCCGGAGGGCAGCCAAGGGGGAGCGGAATGAACCGGTTCCTCACATCGTTCGAATCACACGACGAGGACGGGCACCCGATCCGTCCTCCGGTGAGAGCGACGAAGGGACGTGAACGAGATGGCGGAGGAGAGTTTCCGCGGCCAGTCGGTCCGGTCGCTCCCGAGGGCCAACAAGCGATACCAGGGCGATCGCGTCTGCGCGGCCTCGGGGTGCGCGACCAAGCTTTCGATCTACAACAAGTGGGACTTCTGCTGGCAGCACGAACCGGTCCACACCTACGTCGCGCGCGGCAAGCGCCGTAGCCGCAAGGAGATGGAGGCCGCGTAGATCGACGGCCGGCCGGCGGAACCCGAACCCGGGAAACACCGCGACCCTCCCGATCGGGAGGGTCGCTTCGCGTCCGGATCCGGCTCGGCGAGGAGTCGCTTCCGGGGTTTCGACCGTCTGCCTGATTCAAGGTACGCGGAATCCTGCCGATGCAGGAGTGGACCGCTCCCCCCGAGCGGAGGCCGATGCCGACAACAGAACAACCCGCGATGCGAGAGGCGGATTGCCCGTACTGCGAGAGGACCGTACTCGTGTACGAGGAGCCGCCTCGCTGCCCCCTCTGCGACTGCCCCCTGGAAGAGCACGGCATGCGACCGTTCTCCTTCCCGGTTGAGCCAGAGCGGGACTAGACGAGGACGGCCCGGCGCCATCCGCGTGCGTCGCTGATCAGCGCGAGCTCCTCCGAAGACTGCACGACGTGGATCGTCACCGAGCCTTCGGTCAAGGTTCCCTCCTGCAGCGCCACCGCGCGGCCGATCCCGGGCAGCAACCCCGACTCGATCGGCGGCGTCACCCAACGGTGATCCACGCGCACCGCCACGTTCGCGATAGTCGACTCGGTCACTTCGCCGCGGTCGTTGACGAGCAAGACGTCGTCGGCGCCCGGATGCCGGCGTCGCGCGTCCTCGTAGCGCTGGCGACGCGAGGTCTTGTGGAACAGGAAGATGTCTCGTGGATCCTGCGGCGTGTCATCGAGCGCCACGCGGACGAGGTCCGGCTCGCCCGCGAGCGGCGTGCAGGCCACCCTCACCGTGCCGTCCTTGCCGAGGGTGAGCCGGACCCGGCACGGCTCGGGGGGCGCGGAAGCCACGGCCTTGTCCACCGCTTCGCGCACGTCGGCCTCGTCGCACCGGAACCCGAAGTAGTCGGCGGAGTCAGCCAGGCGCCAGAGGTGCAGATCGAGATGCTTCACGCCCTCGTCGGGGTCGTGACGCATCGTCTCCAGCAGCTCGAACCCCGGCCGACGCGCGGTGAGGACGCGCGCCTTCGCGACGGCCTCCTCGTATTCGGCCTCGGCCTCGGAGTCCCACGTGATGCCTCCCCCCACCCCGTACTCGGCGGTACCGGAGACCATGTCCACGGTCACGGTTCGGATCGCGACATTGAACCGCGCGTCCGGGTGCCCTGATCCGAACGGCGCGAGGTAACCGACCGAGCCGCAGTAGATCCCTCGCGGTGAGTCCTCGAGCCGACGGATGATCTCCATCGTCCGGATCTTGGGGGCACCGGTCACCGACCCGCTGGGGAACAGCCCGCGGAACACGCCGGCCAGGTCCACGCCACTCTGGAGCGTCGACGACACGGTGGTCGTGAGCTGCCAGACGGTCTCATAGCGCTCGACCTCGAAGACATCTGCCCAGGCGACCGAGCCGGTCCGGCTGATCCGGCCGAGGTCGTTGCGAAGGAGATCCACGATCATCGCGTTCTCGGCATGGTCCTTCGCCGAGGCGAGGAGACGCTCCGCGACGGCGCGATCCTCCGCGGGCCACCGACCGCGCGGTGCCGTGCCCTTCATCGGCCGGGTGAGGATCGCGC
>JALZDC010000354.1 GCA_030862755.1 Actinomycetota bacterium | reverse complement strand
GCCGTGATCATCCCGAGCTCATGCATGAGCCGTAGGACCACACGCTGCCTCCCCCGGCCGCGGCGCGGATATTCGTACGGATCGAAGTGCCCCGGGCTCGTGATCAGCCCGGCCAACAGTGCCGACTGCGAGAGGTTGAGCTCTCTGGCGTCGATATCGAAGAACGTGCGGGCTGCTGCCTGCACGCCGTACGCTCCCCGGCCGAAGTACACCGTGTTCAGGTAGCGCGTGAGGATGTCTTCCTTGGGCAGCCGATCCTCGAGCTGCCACGCAAGCATCGCCTCGCTGACCTTGCGAGAGATCGTTCGCTCGGCACCGGTGTACAGGTTCTTCACCAGCTGCTGGGTGATCGTCGAGCCGCCCTCTTCGATGCTTCCGTCCCGGAGGTTCACGTAGGAGGCTCGGAGTATCGCGCGGCCATCGATCCCGTGATGCAGGTAGAAGCGGCGATCCTCGATCGCGACCGCAGCATCCCGGATCCACCTCGGGATCTGCGACGTCGGCAGCACGACGCGATCCTCGACCGCGTGGAGCCGGGTGATCACGCTGTCATCGGCGGCATAGACGAAGGAGGTCTGTGCCAGCTCGCGTCGTGGAACGTCTTCCAGGTGGACGCCGCAGGCAGCAGCGAAGATGGCACAGGCCGCCGTGAAGGCCGCCAGGGGGAAGTACCGGCGGTTCATCGCGGGCGAGTGTACCCCGGGTCCTCAACGGGATCGCGGAGGTGCGCTGGTAGTCTCGCCGCGCCATGGCCGCCGACGTGCTGACGACGCTCGCGAGCGGCAGCGTCGACCTCGTCCCTCCGAGCGGGCTGGAGGAGCGGCTCGAGCGGGGCCGGCCTCTCCGGGTGAAGTTGGGTGTCGATCCTAGTCGTCCGGATCTCACCTTGGGCCATGCGGTCGTCCTGCGGAAGCTCAGGCAGTTCCAGGATGCCGGTCACATCGCGGTCCTGATCATCGGGGACTTCACCGCCCGGATCGGAGATCCGTCGGGACAGTCCGAAACCCGCCCGATGCTGACGGAGGACGAGATCCGGGCGAACGCCGCCACGTACCTGGCTCAGGCCGGGAATGTGGTCGACATCGGCGCGGCGGAGATCCACAGGAATGCGGAGTGGCTTTCACGGATGGACATGGCGGAGCTGATCAGGCTGGCCTCGACGGCGACGGTCGCGCAGATGCTCGAACGCGAGGACTTCCGCGACCGCTACCGACAGGAGCGTCCCATCAGCGTGGTCGAGTTCCTCTACCCGCTCTTCCAGGGCTACGACTCGGTGGCGGTCCGAGCCGATGTCGAGCTGGGCGGCACCGATCAGAAGTTCAATCTCCTCATGGGGCGCGAGGTCCAACGGGCGCACGAGCAGGAGCCTCAGGTCGTGCTGACCGTTCCACTGCTGGAGGGAACCGACGGCGTCCGGAAGATGTCGAAGTCGCTCGACAACTACGTGGGGCTCACGGAGCCGCCCGCGGAGATGTTCGGGAAACTGATGCGGGTCCCCGATCGGCTGATCACGAAGTACCTTCGTCTGAGCACACCGATGGATCCAGCCGAGGTCGACGCCATCGAACTAGGCCTGGGCGACGGCACCGTGCACCCCAACGAGGCGAAGCGCAGGCTGGCGCGTGAGGTGGTCGATCTCTACCACGGGGCAGATGCCGGCGCCGCCGCGGAGGAACGATTCAACGTCGTTCACCGAGAGCACGAGATCCCCGGCGAGGTCGCGGAGGTGCGCGTGCCGGCGAGCCTCTTCGAGGAGGAGGAGGACGGTGTCTGGGTCGTGTACGTCCCGGCCCTCCTGGAGGCCCTGGGCCTCGTGGGCAGCCGATCGGAGGCACGGCGGCTCCAGACGCAAGGGGGCGTCCGGGTCGACGGCCAACAGGAGCCCCATGAGGACCTGAGGGTGATCGGCGACCCTCCCGGGCAGCTGACCGGATCGGTGTGGCAGGTGGGCCGCCGGAAGTTCGCCCGACTGGCGGGGATCGAGCACGGGTGAGGCAGCCCCCGAACAACGGTTCGAGTCGTTGGGCCCGGTTGACGCCTCGACCCGGACTGCTATCCTACCGGTCCGGCGCAGCTCCCCGAGGGTGTTCGATGCTCTGAGCAGGGAGGTTGCGCCTGTCGCACCTTGAGAACTGAACAGCGTGTCAAGAGCCGATGCTTGCCATCGTTCACATCGGCACGGTTCGCCGTGCCTGGGAACGGCGGCACGCTTCATCCGTCCAGACGGAGACGTCTGGCGGGGAAAGGCCCTGCGAGCGGTGCCTCGCTCGGAGGGCCGAACCTCCATCAAGTCGAACGGACCCGACTTGTCGGGTCCGGTCGATCTCTACGGAGAGTTTGATCCTGGCTCAGGACGAACGCTGGCGGCGCGCCTAACACATGCAAGTCGAACGGTGAACCGGGCTTCGGCCCGGGGATCAGTGGCGAACGGGTGCGTACCACGTGGGCAACCTGCCCCCGACCCTGGGATAACCCCGGGAAACCGGAGCTAATACCGGATACTCTCCTCCGATCGCATGACCGGAGGAGGAAAGGTCCGCCGGTCGGGGATGGGCCCGCGGCCTATCAGCTTGTTGGTGGGGTAA
>JALZDC010000314.1 GCA_030862755.1 Actinomycetota bacterium | reverse complement strand
CCCCCGGCCCCACGATCGAAGCGACCACGCGAGCTCCGGCCTCCACGACCGCTCCGGCCAACAGGACGGCGTCGTCCACCTCGGCCCACGCCCCGACGCGGGCCCCCCCTCCGATCGCCACCGACCGCCCGACGCGCGAGGTGAGGTCGAGCGAGACACCCGGTCCAACCCAGGGCCTCTCGTACGAGATGCCCCTGAGCTTCCCTTCGAGCAGGTCGAAATGGGCTCGCAGGTACTGCTCGGGTGTCCCGAGATCGAGCCAGTAAGCGTTGGCGTCGAATCCGTAGACCAGGGCCCCCTCCCGGATCAAGGCCGGGAAGACCTCACCCTCCATCCAGATGAACCTCCCCGCCGGCCATGCCCCCAGGCACTCGGGGTCCAGGACGTAGGTACCTGCGTTGATGTCCCCCGGGACCGGATCGGGCGGCTTCTCGCGGAACTCCGTGATGCGCCCTGTCGGATCCGCGGCCACGAGGCCGAAGGCGCGGGCGTCCTCCACGTGATGCAATGCGATCGTCGCCACCGCGCTGCGCTCGCGATGCCTCGCGAGCATCGCGGTGAGATCCAGATCGGTGAGGATGTCACCGTTCAACGCGAAGAACGGCTGGTCGCCGACGTGATGGAGCGCGCTCACGATCGCTCCACCCGTCCCGAGGGGCTCCCGTTCGGTGATCCACCTGATCGCCGGGTGGCCGCCCCTCGCCTGGATGAACGGGTGGAACGTGTCTTCGAGATACGGCGAAGACATGATCACCTCGCGGACGCCGTGCACGACCAGGTGGTCGAGCACGTGATCCAGGATCGGACGATCGACGAGAGGCAGGAGCGGCTTCGGGACCGTCTCCGTGAGTGGACGGAGCCTGGTGCCCTCTCCGCCGACGAGGACGACCGCCTTCAAAACGCTCTTCGGCGCCGGCGGATCGGCATTGGATCCTGGGGAGCTCATGCGTGGCGCGTTTGCGCCACCAGGACGATGCCGACGACGATGAACGCAACGCCCGCGTAGCGCAGCCCGGGAACCTCCTGGTCGAGCACGAACCGGTCCGCCAGAAGGATCAGGACGTAGGTCAGCGATGCGAACGGGTACGCGAACGAGAGAGACGTGCGAGAAAGCACGGCGAGCCACACGATCGCGGAGAGACCGAACATGACCAACCCGGCCCAGACCGCGGGCGTCGCGGCGACATCGCGAAGGGACTCGGGTCCGAAGCGCAGTGTCCCGGAGCGGGCGGTCACTTGATCCATCCCGTGCTTCAGCGTGAGCTGGGCGATAGCGGCGAGCGCGACGGAGAGCAGGATGAGTGCGATGAGCATGGCGTGGCTCGTCTCCCTCGAGTCGTGGGCCAGGCGACCGTCGTCGGTCGCGTCGGTTCGGTCCTCGGTCACAGGTCTTCGATCTCCACGGTCGGCTGGACCTCGAGACGCTGGGCACGGTGGTCGGCCTCGGGGACCGTCAACGGGTAGTGCTGCGTCTGCACGTGGAACAGCCGGCCGTCGGGCGAGTCGAGGCCGACGGTGACGAAGTAGGATCCGCTCGCCCAGGGCGCCGGAGGGATGCGGAAACGGACCCGCTTCTTGCCGTCGACTGGACCCAGGCTGACCCCCAGCCTCGACGTCTTCCCCTCGAGCACCTCCCGGTTCGAGGAGGCGGACACCACGGCGAACGCGACCGCCGCATCGGGCACCGGGAGGTCCGCGCGCAGGTCCACCGTGATCGTCAGTCCTTCGCCCCGGTGCACCGTGTCCCGCAGGCCCCCGTCCGATTCGATCACGACACCGGAGATCTCCACCTCTCGGCTTCCTTCTTCGGGAACGAATCGCGGGTCTTCGCTGAGCATCCGATGCCGGAGCGTACGGACGACCTCGTCCGGCGCGCCGATGGCGTGCACTCTGCCGTGCTCGAGCATGACCGCCTCGTCGCACACCTCACGGACGATGTCGAGCGCATGCGTCACGAGCACGATCGTGCGGCCTTCCGACTGGAACCGCCGAACGCGATCCAGACAGCGTCGTTGGAACGACTCGTCGCCCACCGCGAGCACTTCGTCGATCAGCAGCACCTCCGGGTCCACGTGGACCGCGACGGCGAAACCCAGCCGAACCAGCATCCCTGAGGAGTAGAACTTCACCTGGTTGTCCATGAACTCCTCGAGCTCGGCGAACGCCACGACGTCGTCGAAGATCCGATCAGTTTCCCGCCGGGACAGACCGAGGAACGAGGCGTTCAGATAGACGTTCTCGCGGCCGGTCAGATCGGGATGGAATCCCGCGCCCAGCTCGAGCAGAGCGGCCAGCCGTCCTCGATACCTGATCGTGCCAGCCGTGGGCCGGAGGATGCCCGCGATGCACTTCAGCAACGTGGTCTTCCCCGAGCCGTTGTGACCGATCAAGCCGAGAGAGGAGCCCTCCGCGATGTCGAACGACACATCGCGGAGGGCCCAGAACGCCTCGGACCGGGAGCGCGAGACGAGCAGGCGCTGCTTCAGCGATGTGGGGCGCTCGCGGAAGAGCCGGAACATCTTCGAGATGCCCTGGACCCGGATCGCGGTGGTCACAGCTCCTCCGCGAAATCGCCAGAGGAGCGAAAGAAGGAACGCCACGCGGAGAAGAGCAACAGGATCGACACCGCGAGCACCGCGAGAAGCATGCCGGCCAACTCTCCCAGGCTCATGAGCGGCAGAATCGGGTCCTCGCCGGGAGCGGGGATCACGATCGCGTAGAGCGCCCGCTGGAAGCCCAGCACGATCACGGCCACCGGATTGAGCAGATAGAGCAGCCAGGCGTCGAGACCAAGGACCTGGATCTCCTCGAGCTTCCGTTGGACGAGCCACCCCTGATAAACGATCGGCGTGGCCCAGAACCACACGAGCAGAGCAAGGTTCAGTAGATGGCCGACGTCACGGTAGCGCACGTTCAGCGCCGCGACCCAGAAGGTGAGCGCCATCGTGAACACGAGCAGCACGGCGATCGCGAGCGGATACAGCATCATCTCCGGCAGGTGGAAGCCCGGCCCCGACACCGCGACGAACGAGACCGCGATGAACAGCAGCAGCACCGCGGACTGAAGCAGGAAGTCGAACGCAGCCACGCCCACGGCCGACAGCGGCAGGATCTCGCGCGGGAACGCCATCTTCTTCACGAGATTGGCGTTGTCGATAACGGACCGGGCCCCCGCTTGGAGCGCGTTCGACAGGAGGTTCCACGCGAGCAGCCCCGACAGGAGGAAGACCGGGAAATCGGGGATCCGGACACGGAGCACGGCGACGACGAAGGAGAAGACGGCCAGGAAGACGACCGGGTTCAGCAGCGACCAGACCGCGCCGAGCACCGATGCCGTGTACTTGACCTTCAGTTCCTTCCGGATGAGGTTCACGAGCACCTCGCGATACGTGAGGAGCTCGCGGAGCCGCGCTCTCACGTGAAGCCGAGGCGGCTCCGAGGTTCGCTCGACGGCAGGGATCGAGGTGATGAACGACCTCCTTTCGCACGTACCCGTCTCGCCCGATACGAGTCCCGGCAGCGGCGAACGCCCTGGTCAGAGGGACCGCGGCGAGTCTAGCAAGGGCATCGCGCCGCACGGTTCAACGATCATGGCGATCGTCGAAGCTTTCCAGGGCGCGGGCGTAGGAGACACCGTATCCCTGCTCGGCCAAGGACTCGTCCACTCCGACCGCGGCGAGGTTCGCTGCCCATCGAGCGAGGATCGCCCGCGCGGGGTCCAGGACGACGTCGCGCGTGGCGAGGATCGCGTGCTCGTACCCTCTGGCCGTCGCGTCCGAGTCCCGGATCGTCGCCATATGGG
>JALZDC010000313.1 GCA_030862755.1 Actinomycetota bacterium | reverse complement strand
CCCCCGGCCCCCCCGCGAGCGCGTCCACGCCCCGAGCGACGGCATCCGACGAAGCATGCGAAGGAAGGACCCGGCCGGGGAGGACAGGGAGCCCAGCACCCGCCGCGGTGGCGAGCCGAGCGGCTTTCACCCCGACCAGAGCGGGATCCCGCGCCGCCCGATCGGCGAGCGCGACGGGCGCGACCATCCGGATCAATCCAGGACCGTGATCTCGTCGATCGGGAAGGAGGTGATCAACTCGTGTCCGTCGTCCGTCACGATCAGCATCTCCTCGAGCCTGACGCCGAACTCGTGCACCTTCCCGTGCTGCGTCTCGAGCGCGAACACCATGCCGGGCTTGATCTCGATCGGGTGATCCAGCGACCAGATGCGCGAGATCACGGGTTGGTCGTACTGCGCGAGCCCGAGCCCATGTCCCCACAGGTTCGCCGCCGCCTCGTCCTCGTCTGCGTACCCCCACGTCTCCATCGCCGACGGCCACTTCGAGGCGATGTCCCGGGTCGAGACGCCGGGCTTCACCGCGTCGATCGAGTCCCGCAACCACGTGAGCGCCGTGTCGTAGTACCGCCGCATCTCGTCGGTGGGCTTCCCCCCGACGCAGTACGTGCGGTAGACGCAGGACTTGAAGCCGTTCCACGTGAGTGCCGCGACGTCGATGATCACGAGCTCCCCCGGCCGGATGATCCGATCGGAGAAGTTCCGCCAGTTCGGCCACGCGTTCGGACCCGACGACACGATCACGTCCTCGACGTCCTCGACCCCGGGGAACGAGTAGAGGAACTCGAACCCGTGGGCCGCCACCTGGTTCTCGGTGAGCCCCGGCCGCAGCCACTGTGACATCTCGTAGTGGAGGGCGTCGCAGATCGAGCCCACGATCCGCGAGCAGTTCTGCTCGTCGGGGCTCTTCACCGCCCTGGCCTCCATCATCGGCGTCATGCCATCGGCCCAGGTGATGCCCGCCTGCTCGAAGGTCTTCATCATCGTGATGTCGATGAAGTCCACCCCGAGCGGCTGGTCCTTCACGCCGGCCTCTTCGAGGTCGTCCGAGAGCGCGTTCGTGAACTTCTCGACCTGCATCGTGGAGGCGGGACCTGCCGCTCCCTTGATCCAGGCGAACGAATGGCGCACGTTGTCCGTCGGGATCCATGGCGAGTGGGCCTTGATGTGGATGCCCAGGTCTCCCTGCTCGTACAGGATGGGATCCTTCGCGGCCGGAAGGACCGCGTAGCGGAGGCCCGGCTTCAGCTTGTTCCAGCCGGGCGTGAGCGTGGAGGTCACGTAGCGGATGTTCTCGTCGTACATCAGGAGCATCGCGCCGAGGCCGTGCCTCTTCATCGCATCCTGCGCCCGCTCCTTCCGGAACGTTCGCACCGCGTCCCAGTCGATCCCTCGTTTCCACTCGATGTTCGCGTAGCCGAACGCTTCCCTCATCGCCCCTGCCCTCCGTTCCGTCTCGATCTTTGGCCGGTCACGACGTGACCTGATCGACGATCCCCGAGAACTCCTCGTCGTCGAGGAGGCCCTTCGTCTGGAGCGAGCGGGCCTTCACCTCGTTTAGGATCTCCTGCATCTGCTCCGGGGTGGCGGACCGGCCGAGCCGGTCGAGCCCCGCCGCAACGGAGTCCAGGCCGGAACCCTTGCCCAGCACCAGCACCGGCTGAGGTTGCCCGACGAGCTCGGGACGGTAGGGGAAGGACTCCGTGAGCTCATCGCCGACGTTGCGAACCCAGGTCGTGATGATCCCGGATTCCACGTTGTAGAGCCGCTCGCCCACGACGGGACGGTTCGAGGGCTGCGAGACGCCCGCCAGATCCATCACCAGCTTCGACAGCTCGAAGAATCGCTCCGTGCGGATCCCCGCGTCGAGACCGTACATCGTGAGGAGCGCGAGAACCGTCTCCTCCATCGGCGTGTTGCCTGCTCGCTCCCCGATCCCGGTCACGGTCGTCTGGATCACCTCGACACCCTCCGCCACCGCGAGCAGCGTGTTCGCCACGCCGAGGCCGAAGTCCATGTGGAAATGGGTCTCGAGCGGCACGCCCAGCCGTTCGCGGGTCTGTCGGACGAACATACGGACGCCGTGGGGCGACAGGACACCGAAGGTGTCCACGAGCCCTACGGCGTCGACGTGCCCGTCGGTCGCCACCCGCTCGAGGAGATCGAGGTACTCGACCAGTCCGGCGCGGGTCGCGTCGATCGGGAAGAAGGAAACCGTGAGCCCCAGCTCGTGGGCGAGGCTCGTCGCCTCGACGGAGGCATCTATCGCCCGCTGCACCGGCCACCTGTAGGCCTTCTCCACCAGGTGATGGCTCGACGGGATCTCCATCACCACGCCGTCGACCCCGCAGTCGGCCGCGCGCTTCACGTCGTCGACGATGCACCGGGAGAAGGCGTAGATCTTCGACGGCAGTCCCATCTTCACCATCTCGCGGACGGCCGCGTCGTCGGCGGGCGAGACAGCCGGCAGCCCGGCTTCGATCCTCGGCACCCCGGCCTCGGCGAGCGCCTCCGCGATGCGGAGCTTGTCGTCCTTCGTGAATACCACGCCGGCCTGTTGCTCTCCGTCGCGCAAGGTCACGTCGTGCACCTGCACGGTGGCGGGCAACTCGAGTGTCTCCCGGATCTCGGGCAGGAAGTTCCAGGGGCTCGTGAACCAACGATCGGTGTGCCACGGGCCTTCGCTCATCCGCTTCCCTCCCGCGTGGAATGCTGTGCACTATATACGAT
>JALZDC010000299.1 GCA_030862755.1 Actinomycetota bacterium | reverse complement strand
GCGCGAAGCGGGTCCGAGCGCCCATCGCGCGGGTGCAGCGGCGAAGTGGCACCACCTCCTCCAGCGCCTCCTTGGCGAGCCGAGCGGCCCCGCCGCCGGCGAACGGCCCGAGGTACGTGCAGCCGTCGAGGTGGCCGGCGCGATGCACCACCTTGAGACGCGGATACGCCTCGGAGGGGTCGAGCTTCAGGTACGCGGATCGCCGCCACGTCTTGCCGCGGCGGTTGTACTTCGGCTCGTGCTGCCGTATCAGCCTCGCCTCGAGGACGAGTGCCTCGAGCTCTCCTCCGGGTGTCTCCTCGCCTTCGACCCGTCGCACTTCGCCGAGGAGGCTCTCGATCTTCTTGCGCTCGTCGCCGTAGAAGTAGGATTTCACGCGGGCTCGGAGGTCGCGAGCCTTCCCGACGTAGAGCACGCGGTCGTTCCGTCCCACGAAGCGGTAGACCCCGGCCGCGTGGGGGAGGGAGTCGGCGAGCCGGATCTTGCCGAAGTGCGGCCGTCCGCGGGCGCGAACGGCCTCGCGGAGGTCGCCGAGCGTGAGGATCCCGAGCCTGCCCCCGAGGTCGATGAGCCCATCCAGGACCTCCGCACAGGCCAACGCGTCATCGAGCGCGCGATGGATCGGCTTCGCGCGGGTCCGGAAGTACTGCGCGAGCGTCTCGAGGCGAACGTTGGGGACGTCGGGCCAGACGACCCGGCGGGCGAGCTTGGCGGTGCACACGGGAGGTCCTTCCAGCGCTGGGTAGTCCAGCCTGCGCAAGTTCTCGTTCAGGAAGGAGAAGTCGAAGCGGGCGTTGTGGGCAACGAAGATCGCACCGCGCGCGAACTCCAGGAAGGCAGGCAGCACGGTTTCGATGGGAGGCTGCTCCCGAACCAGGAAGTCGTCGATCCCTGTCAGGTGGGAGATGTACGGGGGGATCGGCTCGCCTGGGTTGACCAGCGCGTGGAACATGCCGACGCGCTCACCGCCGGTGACCCGCACCGCGCCGACCTCGGTGATCCTCGAGTCGCGGGGCGACCCACCGGTAGTCTCAATGTCCACCACGACGAAGGCGACCTCCCGCAGCGGTACGCCTTCCTCCAGGGTGGTCTGGATGGGTGCCGACGGCACGGGCGCCTCCGATCGGTCGGGCCGACGGGAGGAGTCACCGTATCGAACAGGTGTTCGACGGTCAAGCAGCGGCGCGTCCATCCGCGCATCGTGAGGCGCAGCACCGACACGGGGTCTACCAAGCGCGTGAGCCACGCAGTCGAGACCGGCGATCGCCGGTGATATACGCGTTTTCGGGGGCTTTCGCCTACCCGGGAGCGGATATAGGCGTTCAGCCTAGGTGATCACGCGACCTGGCGAGCGATCCGTCGGCGCTGTTGCTCCGTGAGGCCGCCCCACACCCCGTATCGTTCGCCGTTCTTGAGGGCCCACGCGAGGCATTCGTCGCGGATCGTGCATGCGCTGCAGAACGCGAGCGCGGGACCGGCCTCCTCCTCGGAGACGGGGAAGAAGACGTCGGGGTCGATCCCGTAGCACGCTGAGCGCTCCTGCCAGACGTCGGGAGGTGATGGGTCATCCGGCAACACGTCGATATCCACTGTCGGGAGACGATCGATGCGCACCCTTCCGTTCCTCCCCCCGGGGACCCGTCGTTGCCGGGACCGAAGGAATAGCACGTAGTTACCATTTCGGGGAAGGGGTCGTCGGTCGGGTCGACGCAAACCCCCAGGTGGCGAAGGCGAAATGACTCGAAATATCTACCTTTCGCGCCGTAGGGAAAGCGGTCCTGTCGCCGTCGACAGCGGCCCGAGCGCCGAGTCCCATCGCACCCGGACGATCGCGTCCGTCTCGCCGTCGGCTTCCGCGGCGCTCGTCACTTCGCCGATCGCCACCCCTCCCGCCAGAACGGCGGCGCCCGGAGCGACAGGCGTCCGAGAACGGACGTGCTGCAGGACCCGCGGAGGGTGCCCCAGGTTCCGCACCTTCGCGACGGACTCCTGACCCAAGAAGCAGCCCTTCGTGAAGTCGATCGCGTCCTCGAGTCCCGCCTCTGCCGGCAGGGCATCCGGCCCGAAGTCCGCTCCCATGCGCACATCCCCACGGCGGATCCGCCACGTCTCGAGGTCCTGCTCGGTCATCTCGATCAGTCCCCGGAGACGCAGGCGTTCACGTAGACGTCGCGCCGACTCTCCCGGGGACAGGATCACATCGTGCCCCGATCCGAGCACCGACGGCGCGACGACGA
>JALZDC010000026.1 GCA_030862755.1 Actinomycetota bacterium | reverse complement strand
GCCTCGTCCATCCCGACGAGCGTCGTGCTCTTGGTGGTCGGCGCGCCCCGAACCGTCACCTGACCTGCGCGGACCGCTTCCTGCGCCTCCGCGCGGCTGCCGGCCAGGCCGCGGCGCACGAGCTCGGCGTCGAGGCGGCGACGGCCCACCCGGTCGTCCCCTCCTACGGAGTGCTCGATGACTTCCGACGCGAGCCCGTCGACTTCGACATCTTCCGGCTGGCCGTCTTCTTCCGCGAGCTCGGCGTGCGAGCCGTCGTCGTGCGACCGGCGGTCTTCCTTCCCGCGGTTTTCCCTGGGGTCTTCCGGCCCGACCCCGTCATGCCCGCCGCGCGCTCCAGGTCCCGTACCCGCTTGCGGAGCGTGTCGAGCTCGTCCTGCGATGCCGCGCCCATCGAGCGCAACTGCGAGGCGACCTCCTTGCGGACCGTCTCGCGGAGACGCTGCGACAGTTCGATCAGCTCTCCCGCGGTCTTCGCGACCTGATCCTTGGCCGCTCCGGGCTCCAGGTACCGCTTGGCAAGTTGTTGGGCTTTCCCCGGGCTCAGTTGTTCCAGCATGGCATCGAAGGTCTTCTTGATGTCCTCGAGCACCATCGGGTCGCTCCTCCTGCTCTGTTCGCCGCTCCCCTGGCCGTTCTCCGGCGGCGTCGGGTACGCACTCTGGCAGGATACCCTCGCCCCCGCCGGGTCCTCACACCAGACCGGCGAGATCGTCGATGACGAACGTCGGCTTCCAAGAGGAGCTCTCGACGTCGCCGCGGCGAGTCGTTCCGGTGAGTACCAGCACCGAATCCCACCCCAGGCGTGAGGCGCCCGCGATGTCGGTGTCCAGACGGTCACCGACCACGAGCGGCCGGCCGCCTCCGGCCGAGGCGAGCGCTCGCTCGAAGAGCGGGGCCTCGGGCTTCCCGACGACCTCGCCGCGCGTGCCGGTCGTGGTTTCGATCGCTGCCAAGAGCGCGCCGGCACCGGGCCAGGACTCACCCCCGGGTGCGGGGAACGAGGGATCCGCGTTCGAGGCCACGAGGGAGACGCCCCGCTCCACGAGCACCGAGGCGTCCCTCAATCTCGAGTAATCGGCTCCTCGGTCGAAACCCACCACGACGACGTCGACCGCGTCGGCGGAGGCATCCAGAACGCGGATGCCGGCATCAGCGAGCGCCTCGAGCAGCCCTTCCTCGCCGACTACGAATGCTGAGCGAACTCCACGATCGGCCAGAAGCGTCGCCGTCGCGAGCGCCGAGGACACGACCTCCTCCGGCCTCGCGTCCACTCCGACCGAGACGAGCCGCTCGGCCACCCGCGCCGGCGTCCGGCTCGAGTTGTTGGTCACGAACGCGATCCGCTTGCCTGCCTTCCGCAGGACGGCGACCGCCTCGGCCGCCCCGGCGATCGGCTCGGGCCACCGATACAGGACGCCGTCGATGTCGAGCAGGAACGCGTCGTACGGGTCCGCCAGCACCGCGCCTCAGGCCGAGAGCCGCTCGAGCACCCTGACGTAGTCCGCAACGTCCGGCCGCAGGACGACGGCCAGCTTCGCGTGCCCGCGGGCTCGCGAACGCTGGCCCGTGCGCTCGCAGGCGAGCGCGAGAGCGAAATGGGCGTAGTCGTCGGAAGGGTTGAGCTGCACCGCTTTCGCGAACTCACGGCGAGCTCGTGAAGCTCGGCCGCACGCGTAGAGCGCTCGGCCGAGCGCTTCGCGGATCGACGCCTTCTCGGGCTCGAGCAGCTTCGCGCGCGAGAGCAGCATCACGGCCTGATGAGGGTGCCCGCCGGAGAGCATGGATCGACCCCGCGCGTAGAGCTCGTAGGCGGACTCGTTCTTCCTGTTCGTCTCCGCCGTCACGGCCGATCCACTCCTCGGGCGTCGCTCGAAAGGCCCGCCACTCCAACCGCTCGACGTTAGCAGCGAAGCGAGGGAGCGAGCGTGACTCGATCAGCGGGGCGGGGGCCCCCGCTACGCCGCGGGCTGTTCGAGCTTCTTGATCCCTGTGGCGACCACCTCCGTCAGGCTCCGGGCTCCGGCTCCGCTCCGATAGAACCGCCGGACGAGCTGCCCGTGCACGAGCACGGCGTCGCCCTTGGCGATCCCGTCGACGGTGCGCGAACCGACCGTGGCGTGCCACGCCGCGACCGGCAGGGGGAGGAGGCGCCTTCCCGCCTCCGGAACGGAGAGTCGGAGCTCGGTGACCTCGTCTCCCGACGGCATCCGGCGCTGGACCGGATCGGCCGCCACTGTGCCCGCCAGCACGACGACGTTGACTGTCACCATGTCCCCTCCTTTCCGCCGGCCGACCCTATCCGTCGTCGCCGACATGCCTGTCAAACTGGGTCGGTGGAGGGATCCGCGCCCGTCGCTTTTTCCGTCGCCGACGGCATCACGGCGATCGACACCTTCATGGGCGGTCGGGCTCGCTACACCGCCGCCTACCTCCTCGACGCCGCAGAACCCACGCTCGTCGAAACCGGCCCGGGAACATCTGTCGAACCGGTGGCCGCGGCCCTCGACCGCCTGGGGATCGAACCGCGAGGGCTCGCACACATCGTCCTCACCCACATCCATCTCGACCATGCCGGCGGCGTCGGTCAGCTCGCCGCGCGCTTCCCGAGCGCCATCGTATGGGTACACGAGCGCGGCGCACCACATCTGGTCGACCCGTCCAGACTCGTCGCGAGCACGGCGCGGGTATGGGGCGAGCGAGAGATGCGGGAGCTCTTCGGTCCCGCTGAGCCCGTGGACGACGGACGTGTGCGATCCCTCCGCGACGCGGACGTGATCCGCATGGGTGACCGCCAGCTCGAGGTCCTGGACACGCCGGGTCACGCATCGCACCACGTGGCGCTCGTCGACTCTCGGACTGGTGCCGTCTTCACCGGTGACGCGCTCGGGATCCACGTGCCCGATCTGCCCGTCCTCCGCCCGGCGACGCCGCCGCCGGAGTTCGAGCTCGAGCGATACGTGACGTCGATCGAACGCATCCGGGCGGCGACGAGATCCGTCCTGCTGTTCGCACACTTCGGACCGATCCCTGAGGTGGACGCCACCTGTGATCTCGCGATCCGCCGGGTGCGGGGCTGGGCGAGCGTCGTCGAAGTCGCCCTGCGCACGACCGAGGACCCGGACGAGCTCGCAGCCCGGCTCGAGACCGCGGCGCTCGACGACATCGAGTCCGGCGCCGAGGCGACCCTCGATCTCCAGATGCTCGAGGATCGCCTGCGGCTGCTGTCGAGTATCCGGATGAACGCCCAGGGCCTCGCACGGTACTGGCAGAGGCGCCGGGAGCGAGGAAAGGAGGCGTCCGGGCCCCAGGAGGACTAGCTGATCGCGGCCAGACGCTCCGCGGCGTCGTAGGCGCTCGCGTCGTGCCGAACGATCCGGCGGAACTCCCGGGCGGCCTCCTCTCGCCTTCCCGCCCGCTCCAAGATGTCGCCCTTGACGTACCAGAGCCGAAGCGTGTAGTCCGCCGCCACGTTCTCACGCGTCTTTGCTCGCCCCAGGAACGCGAGCGCTTCGGCGAACCGGCCCTGATCCGCGAGCGCGGATGCGGCGACGATCACGGCCTCGGCCTTGGCCTCGTTCGCGACGCCCTTGACCCGCAGGACCTCCTCCGCGAGCGGGACAGCCTCCGCCGGGCGGCCGAGCCCGCGGAGGCTGTCCGCGATCAGATGGTTCTGGTCGTGGCGGCCGGTGATCCGCTTGTAGGCCTTGAGCTCCGTGAGGGCCTCTTGCCATCGCCCGAGGCCGTAGAAGGCGAGCCCGAGCACCTCGCGCACGGTCCCCGAGCGAGGCGCGAGGGCCTTCGCCTTCTCGGCTTCCGCCGCGGCCGCCTTAGGGTCGTCGCGATCGAGGAGCTCGATCGCACGAGCCAGCCGGGACATAGCATCGCGCTCGTTCCTGGGGGGCGACGTGCGCCGGATCTCCTCCTGGATCGAGCGTGGGAGGCCGTCGGCCGCCGCGCCCCGAGGCCCGCCGCGCCCTCTCTTTTGGGAAGCACCCGACATGTGGGAAG
>JALZDC010000272.1 GCA_030862755.1 Actinomycetota bacterium | reverse complement strand
CGCGAAGCGCGCGACGGCTTCCTCGCGCGCCTCGATCACGGGGACCCCTGTGCGGATCAACTCTTCGTCCCACGCATCCATCCCGGCCGGCTCCCCTCGTCCGCCCTCCCACTCCCTCAGGAGGCGGTTCCGCTGCCGGAGTGCTCGGTCGTACGCGGACGAGACACCGTCCTTCAGCGGCCAGAGAGCGACGACAGCCTCGTCCATGAGGTCGCGGCGCTTGGAGGGATCGCCGATCACGATCGGCAGGTCGAAGGGACCGAAGAGTACGGACCGAACCTGCCGGCGGAGCTCGCGCTTCCGTCGCAGCGGACTCTTGTTCAGCTTCACGCGGCTGGCGCCCTTGCGCGGGATCTCGACTTCCACGAGGGCTCGCCCCTCGTTCCCCTCGAACTCGCCCCTGGCGTACCCGACCTCGGCGCCCTCACGGACGAGGGGTGCATTCGACGAGGTCCTCGGGGAGCGAAGCCCATAGAGTAAGAACATCCCTTCCAGCAGGTTGGTCTTCCCCTCTCCGTTCGGCCCGACGATCACGGTCAACCCCTCACGGATGTGCTCCACGGCCGTTCGCCGGTGGTTCCGGAAGTCACGGAGCTCGAGCCACTCCAGGTGCATCCGGGCCCGCGCCGACGCCCCTCAGCCGACCGCGGCGGGGAGCCGGACCGGCATCACCAGATAGGTCAGCTCGTCACCCTCCCCGCGGATGACACCCGGCTTCAACCCGTCGCGGATGTCGATCCTTACGCTCTCGCCCGTGGCCGCGCTCAACCCGTCCACGAGGTACTGAGGGTTGAACGCAGCGGTCAGGTCCTCACCCTCGTACCGAGCCTCGACCGTCTCGACGGCTTGGCCGAGATCTGGGCTCGAGGACGAGAGCTTCACGCCGAGCGCGTTGAATTCCATCCGCACAGGCGTGGTGTCGCGAGCGAGAAGCCCGACGCGGCGCACGGCTTCGAACAACTGCTGCCGAGAGATGGTGAGCCGGGCCTCATAGGTCTCCGGCAGGAGCTGTCGGTAGTTGGGGAACTCGCCTTCGATCAGGCGGGACGTGAGGGTCAGCGCGCCGACCCGGAACGCGATCTGTGACCCGTTGGTGAAGGCCTCCACGTCGGCTTTCTGATCGCCCGCGGCGCGGCCCGCCTCGGTCAGCGCGCGCTCGGGGACGATCGCCTTGGCCTCGCCGTCCGCCGTCGCGACGAGATCTCGAACCGCGAGCCGATAGGAGTCGGTAGCGACCAGGACGACGCCCTCTCGGCTGACCTCCAGCAACACGCCGGTGAGGACGGGTCGAGCCTCGTCGCGGGAAGCGGCTCTCGCGACCTGTCCGACCGCTTCCGCGAAGGCGGCGGGCTCCGCTGAGATCGCCGTTCCCGATGGTTCCTGCACCCCCGGGAAATCGTCTACCGGCAGCAGACGGAGGGCGCCTTCGTAGGCTGCGCAGCGGATATGGGCCTGTGACCGGTCGGTCTCGAAGTCCACGGGAGCCTCGGACAGGGACTTCACCGTGTCGGCGAGCAGCCGCGCCGGCACCAGTGCCGTCCCTGCTTCTTGGACCTGCACGCCGATGGAGAGCCTGGCCGAGACCTCCAGATCCGTGGTGGTGAGCGTCAGGGTGCCGTCCTCCGTCGCATCCAGCAGCACCCCCGTGAGGGCGGGGATCCCCGGACGTGAGGAAACGCCACGCTGCACGGTTTGCAGGGCTTCGGAGAGACCGTCGCGGTCACATCGGAACTTCATCGTTCAGACCTCCTGATGCTTCTAGGTTCTTTCTAAAGAGAAGGAGCGGTAGTAGGGCCGGTGGAGATGTGCATGAGCGGTTCGTCTGCGCAGCGTAGCGGGCATGGGCGACACATCGGACCGGTGGATGAACGGTGGGCGCTGTTTGGCACTCCCCATGGCCTCTCGATCCGGTGTTGGTTCGTGAAGCCGTTCTCACGACGATATCCACAGGTATCACACCACTCCACGAACACGGCTGCGGATGATCCGCGTGAGGTCCTGGACCTGCCGGAAGGTGTCATCGCGGGATCTCATCTCGTCTTCCACCTTCTTGATGCCGTGAAGGGCGGTGGTGTGGTCACGCCCGCCGAAGATCTCGCCGATCTTGACGAGGGACAGACCTGTGCACTCGCGCATGAGATACATCGCGATGTGCCTGGCTTGCGTGAGAGGTCGAGAGCGTGATTTCGAGACGAGGTCGCCGGTCGAGAGCTGGAAGTACGTCGCCGTTTCCTCGAGGATCAGCGGCGGGGGGATCTCGTGCTCCGTCTGGGGGATCAGGTCCTGGAGCGCGCGCTCGGCGAGCTCGATGTCGATCGGCTGCCGCGTGAGCTCCGACCAGGCCACGACGCGGACCAACGCACCCTCGAGCTCTCGCACGGACTGGTCGAACTTGGACGCGACGAACTCGATCACCTCGGGGACGACCGCCGGGATGTTCTCGCGTTCGGCCTTCAGTTGGAGGATCGCGATCCGCGTCTCGAGGTCCGGGGGCTGGACGTCCACGCAGAGCCCCCATCGGAACCGGCTCACCAGCCGCTCCTCGAGGCCGGAGAGCTCGTGGGGCGGGCGGTCCGACGCGATCACGATCTGCCGGCCGGCGCCATGCAGGTGGTTGAACGTGTGGAAGAACTCCGTCTGGGTCTCCTCGCGTTTGGCGAGGAACTGGATATCGTCGACGAGCAGGATGTCGACCTCGCGGTACTTGTGGCGGAACGCGTCGCCCTGTCGCTCGCGCACGGCCTTGATGAACTCCGTCACGAACTGTTCGGAGGTCACGTACTTGATCCGAGTCTCCGGCATCAGTCGCCAGATGTGGTGACCGATCGCGAGGAGAAGGTGCGTCTTGCCGAGGCCGGTGCCGCCGTAGATGAAGAGCGGGTTGTACGCGGTTGACAGCGGTGCTTCGGCAACGGCCATCGCGGCCGCATGTGCGAACCGGCTTGACGGACCCGGCACGAACGCATCGAAGGTGTAGTTGGGGAACGGCAGACCTGGCGCGCCGAGCGGCTTTCCCGCGCCCGCAGGCGCGA
>JALZDC010000256.1 GCA_030862755.1 Actinomycetota bacterium | reverse complement strand
GTTCTACTGCATCCAGTGGGGCGCCGGGAGGGATCAGGCTGCGCCCGTCGTTCGCCGCGAACGGACGGATCCTTTCGAGGTTCCCGGTCACCGTCCGCCACCAGCCCCAGTCGTCCCCGACGACATTGCCGAATCGCTCGAGCCCTATGGTCCCCGGCTCGTCGCCGGGACGGACCGGATAGGCACTGAGCAGGTGCAGGATGTCGGCGGCGTCCTTCTCGTTCAGCTCGACGATCTGGAGCTTCGAGAGCAGAAGGTCGGTCACGTCGAGCGTGAACGGCATCCGATCGATCCGGTCCCGGAAGTCCACGACGTGGCACATCTCGAGCCGGTCGATCACGACGTCGATCGCCCGACCTCGGGGCGATCCGAAGAACAGCTGTTTGTGGCCATGGATCCTGTTGAAGTGCTCGTCGGGCGAGCAGCCTCGAGCGACGAGGAACGTCGTGACCGCCCTCCGTGCCTGGGAAGTTGAAGCGAAGTCGAGGTCCTGCCGGTTCCGTTCGCGCGGCGGAAAGGCCTCGCAGAGCGCGCGGACGGCCAGCCCGCCCATCAGGCGCAACAGCACCCCCTCCCGCCTCGCCGACCGCACGAGGTCCATCGCCTCGTCGTAGGGTCCCTCGTTCATGCGGACTGAAGCGTAGACCGAGGCCCGGGTGGCCGCCGTTCGGTCGTCGCCTCGGACGGCGACGAGAGAGAGCCGTCCACCGAGCCGATGGAAATGAGCGCGACCTCGTCCTTCCGCGAGCGGTAGAGCCTCCCTGTCGGCCGCGGGCAGATCAGGCGCTGAACGGAAGAACGCGGGTCAGAAGCGTGCGAGAGGGGGGATCCGAACCCCGCGCCCTTCCGGCACCGGATCCTGAGGTTGCTCGGGTCGTGCAGGGATGCCGCCATCACATGTCACCGAGGGGGCGCCTTCGCCTGATCCCCTCGGTCCCGACGGTGTTGTCTCGACCGGGCCGCCCCGGCGCTCGACGAGTTCGATCGACGCTACGAGCCGGAACCGATGCCCATGCGGTGCCGCGCGAGATGGAGAGTCTCGGAGGCGATCTCGCGCGCTCTGTCGGCGCCCTTCGAGAGCATTTGAACGAGCGTGTCCTCGTCGGGCCTGACCTCGGCGTATCGCTCCCGGACCGGAGCCAGCAGCTCCACCACCGCCTCGCCGACGTCCCGTTTGAATCCCGCGTAGCCCGGCGAGTCGGCGTACTCCTTCTCGATCTCTTCTGGTTCGACCCCACCCACTGCGGCCAGGATCTCGATGAGGTTCGTGATGCCGGGCTTGTCATCTCGCCGAACTATGTCGCGTTCCGAGTCGGTCACTGCCGACTTGAACTTCCGCCTGATCTCGTCGGGCTCGTCCAGCACCAACACGGTCCCCAGCTCGGTGCCGCCGGTCGTGGACATCTTCTTCTCCGGTACCTGGAGATCCATCACGCGCGCGGCGACCCTCGGGATCCGGTGCTCGGGCACCACGAACGTCTCCCCATAGCGAGCGTTGAAGCGCTGCGCGATGTCGCGAGCCAGCTCCAGGTGCTGTTTCTGGTCCTCTCCGACGGGCACCTCATCGGTCTGGTAGGCGAGGATGTCGGCGGCCTGGAGGATCGGGTACATGAACAGGCCGGCCGAGACGAAGTCCCTCTGCTGCCGCGACTTCTCCTTGAACTGGTGCATCCGAGAGAGCTCGCCGTAGGACGTCACCGTCGTGAGCAGCCAACAGAGCTCCGTGTGCTCCTTGACCTCGCTCTGTCGGAACAGGATGCAGCGCCCCGGATCGAGGCCGGCTGCCATCAGAAGCGCCGTGGTATCGAGGATGGTCCGAGGAAGCTCCACCGGCTCGTACGGGACCGTGATCGCGTGGAGGTCCACGATGCAGTAGATCGCGGCGCCTACGTCCTGGGCGGCGACGTACCGTCGGATCGCTCCCAGGTAATTTCCGAGATGCTTCCGCCCGGTCGGTTGGATGCCGGAAAAGATGCGCATCGATCGAGATCCTCGCTTCCGCGCCTGGGCCGCGCATTTGGCCGCCATCACGCTAGCAGCGTGATCCCGCCCGGGACGGTCGCGGCGTTGCCAGCATGCAGCTCCCGCGCCGTCTCCCGGTCGGGCGTCTGCCTTCCCCGTGCGCGGGTAGCATGATGATCGAAGGGGACTCGCATTCTACGGGGGACGTGTGAGCGGGTTCGACCGGTCCCAGTTCGGCCCGAACGTCTGGCTCGTCGACGAGCTGTATCGCAGCTACCTCGACGACCCGGAATCCGTGAGCGAATCGTGGCGGGAGTTCTTCGAGGACTACCGACCGCGGGGAGTCGACGGGCGGGCCGGCCCGAGAGTTGCGGAGGCGCCTGCTCCCGTTCCCGACGTTGCACCCACCCGACGCGAGCCCGTCGAAGTCCAGGCCCCGGAGCCTCCTGGGGAGAAGCCGGAAGGGGGCCGTCCGCTGGTGGGCGCCGCTGCCGTGATCGCCCGGAGGATGGAGGAGAGTCTCGGCGTCCCCACGGCCACCTCGTTTCGAACGGTTCCCGCGCGACTGCTGGAGCTCAACAGAAACCTCGTCAACCGCCACCTGGAGCGGGGCCAGGGCGGACGTGTCTCCTTCACCCACCTGATCGGCTACGCGATCGTGAAAGCGCTCGGCGCCTTCCCGGGGATGAACCGGACGTACGCAGAGGCGGCCGGGAAGCCTGCGGTCGTCCAACACACGCGCGTGAACCTCGGGCTTGCCGTCGACGTCAAGCGCCGCGACGGAACCCGGACGCTGCTCGTCCCCACGATCAACGCCGCCGATACCCTTGACTTCGCTGGTTTCCATACCGCATACGAGGAGCTCATCCGGAAGGTCCGGGCCAACGAGCTCACCGCCGACGACTTCGCGGGAACGACCGTCACGATCACGAATCCCGGAACGGTCGGGACCGTCCAGTCCGTACCCCGCCTCGTGGCTGGGCAGGCCGCCATCGTCGGCGTCGGCGCGATCGCCTACCCGGCCGAGTACCAGGGCGCGGACCCGGCCACGGTGAGCGAGCTGGGAGTGTCGAAGGTCGTGACGCTCACCAGCACGTACGACCATCGCGTGATCCAGGGGGCCGAGAGCGGTGAGTTCCTTGGAAGGGTTCACGAGCTACTCATCGGCGAGCACAACTTCTACGGCGACGTCTTCAAGGCTCTGGAGCTCCCGTACCGCCCGATCCACTGGACCGTCGATACGAGGCCCGCCGACGACTCGCTGCCGAACCGAGAGAAGCAGGCGCGCGTGCTGCAGCTCATCAACAACTACCGGGTACGTGGGCACCTCATCGCCGACCTGGACCCCCTCGCCACGGCTCCACCCCCCACGCACCCGGAGCTCGATCCGGCGAACCTGGGCTTCACCATCTGGGACCTGGACCGCTCGTTCGTCACCGGCGGGCTGGCGAGGACCCGTGAGGCCCCGCTGGCCGAGATCTGGGATGTCCTGCGCGACGCGTATTGCGGGACGCTCGGCGTGGAGTACATGCACATCCAGGATCCCGACCAGAAGGACTGGATCCAGCGACACGTCGAGGGCGCCGGCGACGGCGTCGCCGCCGACGACCGGCGTCGGATCCTCCTGAAGCTGAACGAGGCCGAGGCGCTCGAGCGGTTCCTCCACCAACGATACGTGGGTCACAAGCGGTTCTCGCTCGAGGGAGCGGAGAGCCTGATACCGATCCTGAACGAGATCCTCGACCACGGGGCCGACGCCGGGCTCGCGGAGGTCGTGATGGGCATGGCCCACCGCGGGCGCCTGAACGTGCTGGCGAACGTCGTCGGGAAGAGCTACGGCCAGATCTTCCGCGGGTTCGAGGGCGAGCTGGATCCACTCTCGGTCGAGGGCTCGGGGGACGTGATCTACCACCTCGGCGCCGTCGGGAAGCACACGTCTCGAGCCGGGAACGAGATCACGATCACGCTGGCGTCCAACCCCAGCCACCTGGAATCCGTCGACCCGGTGGTCGAAGGCATGGCTCGGGCCAAGCAGGATCTCCTGGAGTCGACCGAAGGGGAGCCGGTTCTCCCCGTGCTGATCCATGGGGAGGCCGCCTTCGCCGGACAGGGGGTCGTAGCCGAAACGCTGAACCTCTCGCAGCTCCCCGGGTACCAGACGGGTGGCACGATCCACGTCATCGTCAACAACCAGCTCGGGTTCACGACTCCACGCGAGCACGGTCGCTCGAGCGTCTACGCCAGCGACGTCGCGAAGATGGTGCAAGCGCCCATCCTCCATGTGAACGGGGACGATCCCGAGGCATGTGTTCGAGCGGCCCGCCTCGCGTTCGCCTTCCGACAGGAGTTCCGGAAGGACGTGATCGTCGACATGTGGTGCTACCGGCGGTGGGGCCACAACGAGGCAGACGAACCGTCCTTCACGCAGCCCCTCATGTACCGTCGCATCGAAGAGCTGCGTTCGGTCCGCAAGCGGTACATGGAGTCGCTGGTGAACCGGGGCGACCTCTCGTTGGAGGATGCCGAGGAGGCCCTCCAGGCCTTCTCCGACCGCCTTCGCCAGGCGTACGAGGAAACGAAGGAGCAGCACCCCGGCATCCCGCCGGTAGAGCGGCACGTCCCCGAACCCGTGCCCGCGGCGCCGCTCCAGACCGGCGTGCCCCTCGACCGGCTCGCCGAGGTCCTGGGTGCCCTTTGCCGCGTGCCGAAGGGCTTCGCGATCCATCCGAAGCTGGAGCGGTGGCTGGAGCAGCGGAGCACCGCGCTCGACCGCGATCGGATCGACTGGGCGCTCGGCGAGGCGTTGGCGTTCGGGTCCCTGCTCCAGGAAGGCCTCACCGTCCGGCTCACGGGCCAGGACAGCAGACGCGGCACGTTCAGCCAGCGCCACGCCGTGTTCGTCGACCAGGAGACCGGCGAAGAAGTCCTTCCCTTCCTGCACGTGGCCGACCCGCAGGGCAAGGTCTTCGTCTACGACAGCCTGCTGTCCGAGCTCGCCGCGCTTGGGTTCGAGTACGGCTACTCGGTGGCCAATCCGGACGCGCTCGTGCTGTGGGAGGCGCAGTTCGGTGACTTCGTGAACGGTGGCCAGGTCATCATCGACCAGTACATCGTCGCGGCCGAGGACCGGTGGGGCCAGCCCAGCAGCCTCGTGCTGCTGCTCCCGCACGGCTACGAGGGGCAGGGACCCGAGCACTCCAGCGCTCGGCTCGAGCGATTCCTGGACCTCGCCGCCGAGGACAACATCGAGGTGACCATGCCCTCCACGGCCGCGCAGTACTTCCATCTCCTCCGGCGGCAGGCGCTCGTGGGCGTCAGGAAGCCGCTGGTCGTGCTGACCCCGAAGTCCCTCCTTCGCGCGGACCCCGCGGCCAGCCGGAGCTCGGAGCTGGAATCGGGCCACTTCCGACCGGCGCTATCGGATCCGTCACCGCCGGACGAGGCCTCACGGGTCATCCTCTCTCAGGGGAAGCTCTTCTACGAGCTCGCAGCCGAGCGAGAGGAGGGTGGCCTCGACGATGTGGCCTTGCTCCGCCTGGAGCAGTGCTATCCGTTCCCCGTTGACGCGCTGCGGGAAGAGCTCGAACGCTTCGCCGGCGCCGAGGTGGTCTGGGCCCAGGCGGAGCCGGAGAACATGGGGGCGGGGCGATTCGTCCTGAGGAACCTCCGGGACCGCCTGGGTGTGGACGTCCGGTTGGTCTCCCGACCGGAGAGCGCAAGTCCCGCCACGGGAAGTCTCACCCTGCACCGCAAGGAGCAGTCCGAGCTGCTCGATCGTGCCCTGACAGGGCGACGCGATGGGTGAGCGGTGGTCGCTCGACGCTACGGCTCGTCATCGAGTCCGTAGGTTCCCACGAGGCGGACGAAGTGCGCCTGGATGACGGGAGCCTCGGGGACGAGTCGATCGCCCTCCTTCCGGTAGGTGGTCACGACCTCGTCCCCGCCGGGCCCGACGGGGTGCGACATGCGCCCGCTGCTCCCCAGCTGCTCAACGAGCGGGTCGGGAACCCACGGGGCCGCCGCCGATATCACGATGGCCGTGAAGGGTGCTTCCTCCGGAAGGCCGAGCGTGCCGTCGCCCACGACGACGGAAGCGTTCTCGATCCCGGCTCTCCGGAGGTTCGTCTCGGCCCACGCCGCGAGGGCCGGGAAGCGTTCGATCGAGAAGACCTGGGAGGTGAGCGTCGCCAGGATCGCGGTCTGGAACCCGAGCCCCGTTCCAACTTCGAGGACCCGTTCGTCGCCTCGCAGACGCAGCGCGGCGACCATATGGGCGATCAGCGAGGGTTGCGTGGTGACCTGGCCGTGAGGGATCGGGACGGGTCGGTCGCGGTAGGCGTGTCCGACCAGCTCCGGGGGAACGAAGTCCTCACGCCGTACCCGCCGGAAGGCCTCGAGCACTCTCTCGTCGCGGACCCCCTGAGACAGGCAGGCCCGCACGAGGAGCTCGGGCCCGTCGGACGGGCTGTTCGGCCGGACTCGGTGAGGCATCGTGGTCAGGGTGCCACATGACCAGGATCGACGGATGCGCAGACGGTCTCTGCCGGCACTTCACCGCCTGCCTTCGCTGAGATCGGCATGGCGAGCCCGGCTTCTGACTTCTCTTGTCTGCAAGCTCGAAAAAGATCCCGCTCCTATGTCTCGCGTCCGGGACGCCGGTGCGCAAGAGGAGTCGATCCGAGGTCCCGATAAACGGGTGTGCGAGAGGGGGGATTCGAACCCCCACGCCCTTCCGGGCACCGGATCCTAAGTCCGGCGCGTCTGCCGGGTTCCGCCACTCTCGCGGCCCGGTGAGCCTACCTCGACATGGGACGACCTCCGTGATGGAATCGAGCTCGGGGATTCCACCGAGGGAGGGAGCCGCATGCCTGAGTTCATGGACATCCATCGTATGA
>JALZDC010000235.1 GCA_030862755.1 Actinomycetota bacterium | reverse complement strand
CTGCCGCGCTCGTCACGGTGCCGGCCTTCCTGGTGCGGTACGGCGGGCTCGACGCGTCCCACGCCGTGGAAGCGCTGTTGTTCGGCCTCGCGATCGTGGGAGCCGCGTTCGCGATCTCATGGGCGGCGGAGACCGCGCAGCTCGATATCTCGGCCGGGCTCGCGATCGCGATCCTCGCCTTGATCGCGGTCCTGCCCGAGTACGCGGTGGATTTCGTTTTCACGGCCCAGGGCGGGAACTCCTTCCAGCTGGATCCGTCGTGTCCTTCCCCTCTCGGTCCCAACCGGGAGTCGCCGTGCGACCTGGCACTGGCCAACATGACGGGTGCGAACCGGCTCTTGATCGGCATCGGGTGGTCGATGGTGGTCTTCATCGGCTGGTATCGGCTCCGGCGGACCAGGCAGCTGCCGCCAGGGCGCTGGGAGGGGATCCAGCTCACCCGCGATCACTCGATCGAGCTGGGGTTCTTGTGGGTGGCGACGCTCTACTCACTGACCTTGCCGTTCAAGGGGTCGATCACGCTGATCGACACGATCGTCCTCGTGGCACTCTTCGCCGGGTACACGTGGCGCGTGTCCAGGGCTCCGGCGGAGGAGCCGCACCTCGTCGGACCGGCGCGCTACCTGGGCACGTTCCCGCTCGTGGCGCGCCGCACGTCGGTGGTCGGCCTGTTCCTCGCATCGGGGGTCGTGATCCTGCTGTTCGCGGAGCCGTTCGCGCACTCGCTCCAGGAGGCCGGGAAGCAACTCGGCATCAGCGAATTCCTCCTGGTGCAGTGGCTCGCGCCGCTCGCGTCCGAGTCGCCCGAGCTCCTGGTGGCCGGGCTCTTCGCCTGGCGGCTGAACACGAACGCCGGCCTGGGGACCCTCGTCTCGTCGAAGGTGAACCAGTGGACGCTCCTGGTCGGGACGCTCCCGATCGTGTTCGCGATCTCGAGCGCGTCCTCGCACGGGCTGCCGATCAGCGCCGTCCAGCGAGAGGAGCTGTTCCTTACGGCCGCCCAATCCTTCTTCGCGGTTGCGGTGATGTCGAACCTGTCGTTGTCGCTCCGGGAGGCCGGCTACCTGTTCGGCCTGTTCTGGGCGCAGTTCATCGTCGGCGCGCTGGTGCCCGAGTCGCTGCACGCCGCCGAGCGGATCGGCGTCGGCGTCCTCTACCTGCTGCTCGGTCTGGTTTTCATCCTCCGGGACCGGCGCCGGGTACCCCGGTTGATCCACGACGCGTTCGTGGCGTCCTACGCGGAGCTCGGCGAGGAACGGCTGCAGGACGCGCTCAGGGAAGCCGAGGAGGATCGACCCTCGCCACCGCACGAGAAGAGCGGGGACCCGTCGCCACCGCCCGGCGAGTAGCCCGTCGGTGGATGCGAACGCCTTCCTCGAAGAGCTGACCGTGGACGACCCGGACATCGCGGCCTGCTTGGTGGGGCTGCGAGAGCTGCGGGCGCGGGAACCTCGTCTGGATCCGTTCCCCGAGGACCTGCCGGAGCTCGTCCGTTCCCGTCTTGGCCTGCTGGGCATCGAGGGGTTCTACCCGCACCAATCCCGCGGGCTCGAGGCGCTCCGTTCGGGCCGGGACGTGATCCTCTCGACGGGCACCGCCAGCGGGAAGACGCTGGTGTACGACGTCGCGTTCGCCGAGGCGGCCGTCACGGTGCCGAAGGCCACGGCCCTGTACCTGTTCCCCACGAAGGCGCTCGCGCACGACCAGCTCCGCGCCGTGCGAGCGCTGAAGCTCACACAGATCCGGGCATCAGCCTACGACGGCGACACGCCGAGGCCGGAGCGGCCGCTGATCCGCAAGAACGCGAACCTCGTGCTCACGAACCCCGACATGCTCCATCTGTCGATCCTCCCGGATCACGCGAGGTGGGCGGACTTCTTCTTCCGCCTCTCGCTGATCGTGGTCGACGAGGCGCACGTGTGCCGGGGGGTGTTCGGATCCCACGTCGCGATGGTCCTGCGGCGCCTGCGGCGTCTGGTGGAGCACTACGGCGGGAGCCCGCGCTGGTGCCTCGCGAGTGCAACGATCGGCAACCCCGGCGAGCTGGCGTCCCGGCTGACGGGCCTCGACGTGGACGTCGTCGAGGCGGGCGGCGGGCCCGCCGGCGACAAGCTGTTCGCCCTCTGGAACCCTCCGATCGTCGACGAGGAGACCGGGCGGCGGCGGAGCGCGCTGGCCGAGGCCTCCTGGTTGATGGGGAAGCTCGTGTCGACGGACGTCCGGACGATCGGATTCACGAGGTCGCGGCGGGCCGCGGAGCTCCTCGCGGAGTTCACCCGCCGGGAGGTGGGCGACGCGGCCCGCCGCGATCGTATCGTCTCCTACCGTGCGGGCTACCTCGCGGAGGACCGCAGGAAGATCGAGCGCCGCCTCGCGGAGGGAGACCTTCTCGCCGTCGCCGCGACGAGCGCGCTCGAGCTCGGGATCGACATCGGCTCCCTCGATGCCGCCGTGCTGACCGGCTATCCCGGCACCCGGGCCTCGATGTGGCAACAGGCCGGGCGAGCCGGGCGGCGAACCGACGGCTCGCTCGCGATGCTCGTAGCCCAGGACGACCCGCTCGACCAGTACCTCGTCCATCACCCCGAGGATCTGTTCGACAAGCCGGCCGAGGCCGCGGTCATCGATCCCGAGAACCCCTACGTGCTCGAACCGCATCTGCGTTGCGCGGCCCGCGAGCTCCCGATCACCGACGAGCATCACGCGTACTTCGGTCCCGACGCTGCCGCGGCGCTCGAACGTATGGGCGCGCGCGGGGAACTCGCCCGCCGCAGGGACGCGTGGCACGACGCCGGCCGGGAGTCACCGCACCGACAGGTCGACGTCCGGGCCGGCGCGGGCAGCGTCTACGCGATCGTGAACCGCGACACCGGCGAGGTCATCGGCACCGCCGACGAGCACCGTGCGTTCGCGACACTCCACCCTGGCGCCGTCTACCTGCACATGGGCGAGCAGTTCCTCGTTCGCGAACTGGACCTCACGCATGGGGTCGCCGCCGTCGAGTCCGCCGACCCGGACTACTACACGCAGGCCCGCGACGTCACCGACATCGAGGTCGTCGAGGAGCTCGAGCGTGGGGAGCTCGGCGACGTGGGCATCTCGTTCGGCTCCGTACTCGTCACCGATCAGGTCGTTGGCTTCGTCCGCAAGCTGGTCTCGACGAACGAGGTCTTGGACGAGGAGCCGCTGGCATTGCCACCGCAGCACCTGGAGACACGGGCACTTTGGCTCACGATCCCGGGCCAGGTGATCTCGAAAGCCGCCGTCACCCCAAGGCAGCTGCCCGGCGCTATCCATGCGGCCGAGCACGCGGCGATCGGGCTGATGCCGCTGATCGCCACGTGCGATCGGTGGGACCTCGGCGGGGTGTCGACGCCGCTGCACCCGGACACGGGCCTCACGACGATCTTCATCCACGACGCATACCCCGGTGGTGCCGGGATCAGCGAACGGGGATTCCGCCATATCGAGCGGCTCCTCGACGCGACGCTCGAGACGATCCGGCAGTGCCCCTGCTCGCTCGGATGCCCCTCGTGCGTCCAGAGCCCGAAGTGCGGTAACGGCAACGAGCCGCTCGACAAGCCGGCCGCGGCTTCGCTGCTGGCGGCCGTACTCGGCGTCACATGGGGCTGAGCCCGGGACCTGAGGGCCGGGCTGACATACTCCGGCCGTGAGCGAGGGCCCGTACATCTCGGTGATCGGTGCGGGCCAGGCGTCCGACGACGAGGCCGCCGCCGCAGAGGAGATCGGACGCCGGCTCGCCGAGTCCGGCGCGGTGCTCGTCTGCGGCGGCCTCGGCGGGGTGATGGACGCGGCCGCCCGCGGATGCCGAGCCGCAGGCGGCACGTCGGTGGGCATCCTCCCGGGCGACGAGCGCGCGAGCGGCTCGTCCTCCCTCACGGTTCGGATCGCGACCGGCCTCGGTGAAGCGCGCAACGCGATCGTGGCGCGTGCCGCCGACGCCGTGATCGCGGTCGGCGGCGAGTTCGGCACGCTGTCGGAGATCGCCCTCGCTCTGAAGATGGGAAAGCCCGTCGTCGGCCTCGGTACCTGGTCGCTCGACCTCGAGGGACTCCCGGGCGACCCGCTCCAGCGCGCGGCGGACCCCGCCGAGGCCGTCGCCAGGGCGCTCGAGGCCGCGGAACGGCTGGCGGGGAGCACCTGGTGATCCCGAAAGGCCTAATCCAGAGGTCCCGATTGACGTAGGGCGGCGTTAGGTGCAGGCTCCTACAGCAGCGAACGGACACGGGGCTCTCCCCGAGAGGACACCTGACATCTAGCTTCCCCCCGAGAGGACACCTGATTTGATCACCGGGATCATCGCCATCCTGCTGGCGACGGCGTGGACCGCCTTCGTCGTGGATACGGTCGTCGAGAGCGTCCGTGCCTTCGAAGGTTCGATAGTGTTCCTCCGTCGGACCCTGATCACGCCGGGCACCCGGCCGAGCATCCTCATCCTCTGCGGACTCGCGGCTTCCGCCGGGCTCGCCTGGACCGCCGCGGTCGCGTACATACGGGGCCGCCGGCTCAGGAGTCGGACGGCCAGAGAGGTCGAGGCGCGCGTCCAGGAAGTGAAGGTTCAAGCCGCGGGCGATGCCGCCCGCGCAGGGCTCATCTCGTGGCGGATCTCCGAGCTCCAAACGTCCATGGATGAGCTGACCGAGCACCGCGACCAGATCGTCGCGGAGATGGACCTCGCGCGCCGACGGACGTCCGAGCTGCGCGCCCTCTCGGAGGATTACCAACGTTCGGTGACGAAGCTGCAGGACCGATTGGTCAGGTTGCCGAACGGCGAGGACGAGCTGGCACAGCGCCGATCGCAGCGGTAGGCGGCCGACCGAAAGGCCTCGTTGTGTCGGCGGGTCCACGTCAGCCGGCCGGTGACGAGCGGCGACGGATGAGCCGAACCACCGACACGCGCTCCGTCGGGGACAGTCCGATCACCAGCATCGCCGCGCCGTAGGCGCCCGCCCCGAGGGCTGCTGACAACAGGAGATCCAACACCCACTTCTCGTTGGGGATCGCCGCGTGCGCAAGCCCCATCGTGAGGGCCCCGACCAGCGTGGGCACCACCAGGCGCCCCCAGGTTCGGTCGAACGGCCAGATCCCCAGGAAGTGCCGGACGAGCAGGAGGCGAGCGACCGCCGAGAACGATAGCGTGAGCGCCTGAGCGATCGCGGCTCCGCGGACGCCCAGGCTGGACGGGCCGGCCAGAGCCAGTGCGACACCGATGTCGATCGCGAAGCCACCCAGGTACACGGCAAGATCCCAGCCGGTCCGTCCGGCCATGATCAGGATGAACCCGACCGTGCCCACCATGACCGGCACGATCATCCCGAGGATCAGGATCCGGAGCGCGTCCGCGCCGCTCGTGAACTCCGGGCCGAAGATCCGAAGGGTCTCCTCCGGAAGGATCCCGAGCACCAGGAGCACCGGGATCGTCGCCGCGAGCGTCCATCGAGTGACGTTCTTGTAAAGCCCGTCCAACCGTTCCCGGTCGCCTCGATGGTGCAGGTCGGCCACGAACGGGCTGAACGTGAGCGACACCGAGGTGAGGAACAGGAACAGGGCCTGTCCGGCGCGCAGCACCGCGCCGTACACGCCGACCTGCGAGGCGCCTGTCGATCCCCTGTCGCTCCACAGCACGGAGAGGACGAAGAGGTCGGTCCAGAAGATCAGCTGAGAGAACATCGTCGCGGGCGCGCGGAGTGCGCCGAAG
>JALZDC010000195.1 GCA_030862755.1 Actinomycetota bacterium | reverse complement strand
GCGCGATCGACCGCACCCCTCAGGGCAAGACGATCACGGTTCGGCTGATCCGCGAGAAGACCGGCGCGTCGATCGTCGTCGAGGACGACACGAGCACGTCGGAGGCCGCGCTGAGCCCGATGGTCCGGCGGCTCGCCGAGGTGCAGGGGGGGTGGGCGAAGGTCGCGCCCCGCGACGGCGGAGGCGCGGCGTTCCAGGTCTTCCTGCCGGCCGCCGGATCGGGCGGCGAACCCGAAGCGGAGTCCAAGGACGGGGACCAGGTGGTAGTCGAGGATGAGCCGAACCATTGGGTGAAGGCCGAGCGGGCCCTCGTTAGAGAGCTGCGGGAGCTCTCGCAGGGCAAGGCGAGATAAGGTCTCAGATCCTCCGGATCACCAAGGCGTCGCCCTGGCCACCGCCGCCGCAGATCGCGGCGCCACCGAGATCGATGCCCCGCCGGCGCATCTCCATGATGAGGGTCAGCACGATCCTCGCCCCCGAGGCCCCGATCGGATGTCCCAGGGCGACCGCGCCCCCATTGACGTTCACGATGCGCTCGTCGGCGCCGAGCATCCTCGAGGCGTGGATCGGGACGGCCGCGAACGCCTCGTTGATCTCGATGAGACCGAGGTCCGAGGCCGCCAACCCCGACTTCTTGAGGGCGCGCTCCAGCGCCAGCGCGGGGACCGTGTGCAACGACGGATAGCGATCGGCGGACATCCCGTAGGCCACGATCTCGGCGAGCGGCGTCACCCCAAGCTCCTGCGCTCTCTCGGTGCTCATCACGACGACCGCGCAGGCGCCGTCGGAGATCTGCGAGGCGTTGCCCGCCGTGATCGTGCCGTCCTCTCGGAACGCGGGCTTCAGCCCGGCCAGCTTCTCCGGCGTCGAGTCGGGCCGGATCCCTTCGTCGCGATCGACCGTGACGGAGGCGTCCTTCCCCTGGGGAACCTCGACGGGCACGACCTCGTCGACCATTCGGCCCGATGTCCATGCGGCATGGGCCCGCTGGTGTGACCGTGCCGCCCAGGCGTCCTGCTCCCGACGGGTGAGGCCGAGCTCCGCGCTGACCTCGTCGGTCCCCTCCCCCATGTGATAGTCGAGGAACGATGACCAGAGGCCGTCGTGGATCATCGAGTCGATCAATCGGGCGTCGCCGAGCCCTGAACCTGCCCGGCCCTTGGGAAGGATGTAGGGGGCGTTGGTCATCGACTCCATCCCTCCGGCGATGGCGACCTCGATCTCGCCGGCTCGGATCATCTGGTCCGCCATCGCGATCGCCGACATCCCCGACAGACAGACCTTGTTGAGCGTGATCGCCGGAACCTCCTTGGGCAGGCCGGCGCCGATCGAGGCCTGGAGCGAGGTGATCTGTCCGGCGCCGGCCTGCAGCACGTGACCCACGATCGTGTAGTCGACCTGCTCGCCCGCGATCCCTGCCCGCTCGACGGCGGCGCGGATCGCGTGCGCGCCCAGCTCGACGGCCTTCAGGCGAGAGAAGGCGCCGCGGAACTTCCCGGTCGGCGTTCGGGCGCCGGCGACGATCACGGAACGGGTGGAGCCGCTCACGGATCGAGTCTACGGCTGTCGGGTGGACGCGCGAGGCGCGTCGGTGGCGGTTAAGTTCCGAGCCGCGATCGCGTCCTGGATGACCTGGAGGATCTCCTCCCGGATGAGCTCATCGCGATCCACGAGAGCCTGCGTCAGGGCCGAGTGGACGTCTCGGTTCTCGGCGAGCACCTCCAGCACCCGCTCCTTCTGTGCCGTGAGGATGTCCTCCACGCTCTGCTTGCCGCGCTCGTCGGCGAGCACCTTCGCGACGAGGTTCGCGCCGCCGATCGGACCGTGAGAGACCGCGTCGAAGGAGATCAGGGAGCCGGCCATCCCGAACGATCCGACCATCTGCGCCGCCAGCTGCGTCCCCACCATCAGGTCGTTCGCCGGCCCGGTACCGGATTCTCCGAGGACGAGCTCCTCGGCCGCCATGCCACCGAGAGCGATCGCGATCCCTGACTCGATCTCTGTTCTGTTCCTCGTGAACCGCTCCTCCTCGTCTCCGTGCGCGAGCAGGCCGAGCGATCCGCGTCGCTTGATGATCGAGAGCACCTCCAGCCGGCGGTTCTGGCCCAGGAAGTGCGCGACGGTCGCATGTCCCGCCTCGTGCACGGCCACAGCCCGACGGTCGCTGTTGGTGTACGTCACCGCCTGCTTCAGGCCGATCTCCTCGGTGAACTTGGCCTCCATCACGTCCGCGAAGTTCATCTCCCGACGCCCCTCACGGAGCGCGACCAGAAGAGCCTCGTCGAAGAGGTGCTCGATCATGACCGGTGTGTAGGCGAAGCATTCGTGGGCGATCCGCCTCCGAACTGCCGGGTCGTCCAGCTGCGTGTGGTGCTTCTTCCGCTCCAGGAAGTAGTCGACCAGATCCTCCCGCTCGCTCTGGGTCGGCACGTCGAAATACAGACGCCTGTCGAATCGACCCGGGCGCATGAGCGCGGTGTCGAGCGAGTCCGCCCGGTTGGTGGCCGCGATGAGCAGGATGTTGTGGTACTCGGGTCCCAGCATCTTGAACTGCCAGTTCGCCGGAAGATAGGCGTTCAGCCACGCCAGCACCTTGCCTCGGATACGAGTGCGCAGGCGCGGTTGATCGAACGACTGCATCTGTATCAGGAGCTCGTTGACCATCCCACCCGTGCTCGAGGACATGAACCTGCTCACGGATCGCTCCATGCCGTCCGGGGACGAGGCGTTCACACCGTCACGCGACTGCGCGATCGCATCGATCTCCTCGATGAAACCGATCGCGCCCCCTTCCCTGCGCGCGGCCTTGCGGAGAGCCTTGAAGAACGACCGGATCCGGTACGCGGTCATCCCGAACCACATCGACTGGAGGGCGGTCGCCGAGATGAACAAGAACGGGACCCCAGCCTGCTTGGCCATCGCCTTGGCCAGGTACGTCTTGCCCGTCCCGGGCGGCCCTTCGAACAGGATCCCGCGACGGGGTGTGCCGCCGAGCTCGTCGCGGAAGGTGCCGTAGGCGAGGAACACGTCGAGGGTCCGGATGACCTCGTCGACCTGGGTGTCGAGCCCTCGCATCTCCGTCAGACCGACCTCCACCTGTTCGGGATACACGGTGATGTGCGGTGACCTCCCCGAGAGGAGGGGCATCGCGACCATGAGCCCGATCGCCACGATCAGCAGACCGGCTGGCAGGTACACCTCCCACGGGAAGCCTTCGGGGATCGTCGGGAGACGGAGCGGTCGTCCGGTCGAGTAGCGCCACCAGAGGTAGGCGTCGAGGGCGGTCACGAAGACGATCGCGCGGATCTGTCGCCGGCGCTTCGAGCGCGCTCGCTGGCGGAACACATCCGCCAGGCCGCTTCGGAGGGTGGTCGACCCGGAGAGGAGGGCGGCTGCCGCCGCGCTGTGATTCTTCTCCGTCACGGTTCCTCCGTCATGTGCCGTCGAGGGCGTTCTTGCCCTCCGCAGCACGGTATACCCTCGGCTGTCCCCCGTGAATCCGACCTTTGGCCCCAACTGGGGGATGCGCCTCCCCGGCCGAAAGTCTCAGGGCGGTCCGATATCGTGCCGCCGTGGCCCGCACGAAGCAGCCTCCGATCAGCGCCGAGGACCGCCGAGTCGTGGGGGCGTTGCTTCGCGAGCTGCGGAAGTCCGCCGGCTACCGGTCGGTCGAAGCAGCGGCTGCCGTCACCGGTGCGCCGTCCTCTCGGCAAACGATCTATGCCTACGAGCGAGGTGGGCTCACGCCGTCGCTCGCCCAGTTCCTCGACCTAGTGGAGTTCTACGTGCTCCGGGCTCCGCATCCGGGCGACGGGAAACCCGAGGAGGATCTCCGGGCCCAGGGGATCGCAGCCGTCACGCGGGCACTGACGCTTCCCCTTTACCATGTGGGCGCCGCGCAGGACCTGGTCGCGCGCATGCAGCCCGGCACGCGGAGGAAGCGGTGATCCTCGGCATCGATCACGTTGGGATCGCGGTCCAGGACCTGGACGATGCTGTCGATCGCTACCGCCGAACGCTCGGGGTGGAGCCGTCCCATCGCGAGCGCGTGGAGGACCAGGGCGTCGAGGAGGTCCTGTTCCCGGTCGGTGACTCCTTCGTCCAGCTGCTCGGGGCGCTGGGGCCCGATACCCCCGTCGGCGGCTTCCTCGCGAAGCGAGGCCCCGGGTTGCATCACGTCGCCTACCGGGTCGACGACGTGACGGCGACGCTGGCGCGCCACCGGGACGAGGGATTCCGGCTGATCGACGAGGTTCCGAGGCGCGGTTCACGCGGAACCCTCATCGCGTTCTTGCATCCGAAGGACATGGAGGGCGTCCTGTTCGAGTTCGTGCAGCTCCCCTGATCGGCGTGGGTCGTCACCCCAGACCCACGAGACCGGGGCCGGGCGCATTGATCAGAACGGCGACATTGCCCTCCGGGAGTTCGCCGTCGGCCATCAGCTGATGCGCCAGTGCGGCCTCATCGTACGCGTAGGTGTGCCCCAGGCTCGTCCGGACCTTCCCTTGTCTCACGAGGTCGTTGAACGCTGCCGCCTGATCGTCGTTGAAGAGGTGCGAGCCCTGGTACCGCTTCTGGAGGTACCAGAGGTAGCGGACGTCGATCATCGTGTCGTAGCCGGTCGTGCCGGCGCAGATCACGATCATCCCACCCCGATCGCACACGAAGTTCGAGGTCGGGATCGTGTCCTGGCCCGGATGTTCGAACACGATCCGGGGGTTCGCCTTCTCTCCGACCGCGTCCCAGATCGCTTGGCCGAACGCCTTGGCCCCGTCCAGCCAGGGCTTCCAGTCGGGCGAGTCCCAGGGGGGCGGCACGCCCCAGTGGGAGAAGTTCGTCCGGTTCACGTAGCCGACTGCGCCGAGGCCTTTGCAGTATCCGCCTTTCGCCTCGGACGACACCACCGCAACGGGACGGCCGCCGGCGAGCGCGACGAGCTGGATAGCGAGCGAGCCGAGCCCGCCCGCGCCGCCCCAGACGAGCACCACGTCGCCCGGCTCCACCGTGTTCGGTGGCCAGCCGTGCAGCATCCGGTACGCGGTCGAGCCGGTGAGCGTCGGTGCTGCGGCCTCCTCCCATGAGAGGCGACCCGCCTTCGGGAGGCATTGGTGCGCCTGCACCTTCGTGAACTGAGCCATCGAGCCCCAGCACGTGTCGTATCCCCACACGCGGAAGCTCGGGGCGAGCCCCGGATCGTTCCCATCTGCGACCCAGGGATCGCCGGGGTCCCATTGGCCGGCGTGGACGACCACGTGATCGCCGACGGCGACACCCGTGACGTCGGACCCGGTGGCGTAGACGATCCCGGACGCGTCCGACCCGACGATGTGGAAGTTGGTCGGCTCACCCCATCGCGCCTGGGTCTTCGTCACGTCGACTGGCACCCCCCGCGCCGCCCACACGTTGTTGAAGTTGACACCGGCGGCCATGACCATCACGAGCGCGTCCGTGGGACCGATCTCAGGGACCTCGATCACCTCGTCGCGGATCGCGTCCCGAGGCTCGCCGTAGCGGTCGGGCCGGACCAACTGCGCGTGCATCCGAGCCGGCACCTCACCGATGGACGGGAGCTCACCGATCTCGTACAGGTCCTTCGCCATGGCACCTTCCCTACGGGACGGGAGCGAACCCTAGCAACGGGGACGCGATCCGCGACGTATCCCTGAGACGATGTCAGCGTGAACAGCCTCCGAGGCAATCTGCTCGTCTCCGGTCCCGGCCTGTGGGACCCCAACTTCCGACGGACCGTGGTCTTGATCGGCCACCATGACGACGACGGCGCCGTGGGCGTCGTCCTGAATCAGCCCCTCGAAGCCACCGTGGAGGAGGCTGCACCACCGCTCTCAACGTTGGTGCCCTCCGGTGAGCCGCTCTTCCGCGGCGGGCCGGTGCAGCCGGAGGCGGCCGTCGTGCTGGCGGATTTCGAAGATCCCGACCGCGCAGCGGTCCTCGCGCTCGACTCGATCGGGTTCCTGCCCGAAGAGAGCGATACCGGCTCGCTCGGCGTTATCCGGCGAGCACGGGTCTTCGCCGGCTACGCGGGCTGGAGCGCCGGGCAGCTGGAGGCGGAGATGGCGGGGGATTCATGGCACGCGACCCCCGCCCTTGCGGCCGACGTCTTCACGGATTCCCCAGAGGGCCTCTGGGCCGCCGCGGTGGGACGACTGGGCCCGGGGTTCCGGCTCCTCACCACGATGCCCCGAGACCCGACGCTGAACTAGGCGGGCCGGGATTCGGCGCTGGGACACTCGAACGCGCGAGGGCACCAGGCGCACCACGAGCCGGGCGTGAGCGACGCCTCACGACCACCCAGCAGGGCGCCGGCTGCTCTGGCGGCGGACACCACACGATCGGCCGCGTGGAATAGCGTCTCCTCGGTGACCTCCTCCGCCTGCCACTCCCCCGAATCGAGGAACAGCGAAGCCACGCGATAGGGCGGAACGCCGAAGCGGAGTGTCATCAGCAGGGCATAGAAGCGCATGTCCTCGGCGTGCTCAGGCCACGCGCCTCCCGTTTTCAGGTCGACGGCGAGGCGCGTGCCCCGGCCGGGCTCGAGCCGATCCGGCACACCGAGGACGAGGTCGATCTTGCCCGAGAGGGTGAGGTCCCCACCCAGGAGCTGCGCCTTGACGGCGAGCTCCGTGACGGGCGCCATCTCTCGCCGAAGCTCTCGGAGCGGAGGGAACGATCCCTGGAAGAGGGTGACCTTCCGAACGACCTCCATCAGGAGCTCGTCCTGCTCGGGGCCGGTCCGCACTCGCCAGTACTCGGCGAACCGCTCCTCCCGTTCGGCCAGCCGTTCCGAGGCCGTGATGGCGATCGCGTGCGGATCGAGTCCCTCGCGAGCGCCCACATCGACCTCGATCGCCTTGTGCACGAGCACCCCGGTAGCCGTGTTGACGGAGTGCTCGAAGGGAGGGTCCTCGCCCTCCAGGCGCGCGGCGAACCGGCCCTCGCACCGGGCCAGCTGGTTCAGCGCCTCCTTGCCGAGCCACAGGGGCTCCTGGAGCTCGAGCTCGCGGGCGGCGCCTTCGATCCTGTCGACGAGCCGCTGCCGAAGATCCGCGGCGAAGACGGGGCGCTCCCCGGTGCCGATCAGCCGGTCGAGAGTCCGGCGCTGTGGGTCCGTGAGGAGCATCGCACCATGGTAAGGAACCAGGCCGACATGACCGAGCACCCCGACGACATCCTTGGCGCGCTCGCGGATCCTGAGCGGCTGCGGATCGCGGGCACCCTGGCGGCGGGCGACGCCGCGGTGCCGCTCTCGCCGAGTGCCTCGGGTTGCCACTCACTAGGGTGCGCCCGCATCGCACCCGTCTCCGGCCGCCGGCGTGGCCCGCCTGCAGCC
>JALZDC010000191.1 GCA_030862755.1 Actinomycetota bacterium | reverse complement strand
CCCTGCGGCGCCTCATGAGGGCGATCCCGTCGGGCTGGGCTCGGCGACGGCCCGATCGTCGCGATCCACGCGGTAGGCGAAGATCCTCCATGCCCCGTCCACCTGGCGCAGGAAGAAGGACCCGTTGCTGGAGATCTGCGCCGACGTGCCGTCCGTCCGCTGGGCATCCGCCTCGAAGCGGACCTCAGCGATCGCCGTCGCCGGTACATCCTTCAGGTCGGTCAGGACCGCGATCGAGAGCGTTGTGGTCGTGGGGCTCAGGGCTTCGTAGTCGTCGTTCGCCGTGGGGCCGAGGGTGAGGACCTCGGCGTCCGCCTCGGCTCGGGCGGCCGCCTGGCCGTCGAACAGCTCATAGGCGGCGTCGTGATCGCCCCATGAGCCCGTGTCCACGAACGCACGGAAGTAGAGCTCGTCCATCGTGGCCTTCACGCCGGTCCCGGCCTCCCGAACCGTGTCCCTCAGCTGAGAGGGCTCGGTGTGACTGGTCGCCGAGGCCTGCACGCTCAACAGGTCGAAGCCGAACTCACCCCGCGCTCCCGACCCGTCGTCGACCAGAGGCACGTTCCCGCCGAACATCAGGAAACCGCCGATCGCCAGGAGCGCGACAACGACTATGGCGATCGCCGCGCGGGTTCGGCGGCGGGGGGTTGGTCTGTCAAAGCGCGACCGAGGCTACACGTCGGTCGAGAGCCTTCCAAGGACCCGCCCCGCCCGGGCGCGGTCGGATAGTATGGCCCCGTCAACGAGGGCGTGCCGGGAAGACTGGTCGGCGAGCGAGGGTTCCCGCGTGGATGAACGCCCCGACATCCAGCCACATCCCGACATCCGCCTCCCTTGGTCTCGGTCCGACCGGCCGGTCCCACGTCGCGTCCTCCGGCCACTCCAGGAGTTCCTGTCGACCTCGACAGCGAGCGGCACGCTTCTGTTGTTCGCGGCGCTCGCGGCGCTCGCGTGGGCGAATTCGCCGTGGGCGTCCGTATACGAGGACTTCTGGAGCACGCCTCTGGAACTCAGCTTCGGTGCCTGGGTGATCGGCGAGGATCTGCGTCACTGGGTGAACGACGGACTGATGACACTGTTCTTCCTGGTCGTGGGGCTTGAGATCAAACGTGAGTTCCTGACCGGCGAGCTTCGCGAGTGGCGCGCGGCAGCGCTCCCAGTGGTTGCCGCGAGCGGCGGGATGCTCGTGCCGGCGCTGGTCTACCTCGCGCTCAACTCCGGCGGCGCGGGGATGCGCGGCTGGGGGATCCCGATGGCGACCGACATCGCGTTCGCTCTCGGCGTACTGCTCTTGGCCTCCCGGCACGCTCCCTCGGGTCTGAAACCGTTCATCCTCACGCTCGCCATCGTCGACGACATCGGAGCGATCCTGGTGATCGCGCTGTTCTATTCGGAGGGCATCGCCCTCGGCTCCCTCCTCGCCGCGGCGGCCGTCTGCGTCCTGATGCTCGTGCTACGGCGGGCCGGCATCAAGTCCACGTACGTTTTCGTGGGCCTGGGGTTCATCGTCTGGCTCGCCACGTACACGTCGGGCGTGCACCCGACGATCGCGGGGGTCGTGCTCGGTCTGCTGGCGCCGGTCGCTCCCTTCCAGCGTCCCCATGCGGTGAGCGAAGAAGCGAGACGGACGGCCGATCTCACCGTCGACGACCCGGACCCACCCGACGCCGACGCGAGCCATTGGCTGAGGCTGGCGGGGCTTTCCCGTGAGGCCGTCTCTCCACTGGCGCGGACCGAGCACGCGCTCCTGCCGTGGACGAGCTTCTGGATAGTCCCGCTGTTCGCGTTCGCCAACGCCGGCGTGCAGCTGTCGGGCGAACAGATCGCCAACGCGCTGTCGAGCACTGTGACGCTAGGCGTGTTCCTCGGGCTCGTCATCGGCAAAGTCCTGGGGATATCCGGCGCGGCAGCGCTGGCTCTGTCCGTACGGTTCGCGCGGTTGCCGGCCGGCGTCCGGTTCCCTCACGTCGTCGGCGCGGCGGCGGTCGCGGGGATCGGCTTCACCGTGAGCCTGCTGATGGCCGAGCTGGCGTTCGATGATCGCGCCCTGATCGACGAGGCGAAGGTGGGGATCCTGGCTTCGTCCGTCATCGCTGGGGCGATCGGCTGGGTCCTGCTGCGGGTCGCGCCGCCCGTGGATGAAGAGAGTCTCACCGACCGCGACGACGGTGACTCCGACGACTCGTGAGGGTCACTGACCTGGCACGTTGCCTATACTGCCCGCCGTTTCGCGGTCCTTCGCAATCTTCCTCACCCACGACATGGAGGTCCATTTGCACGGCATCCTCGCTCAAGAAGGCGGGCCGCTCGAGGTCGTCTTCTCACCGACGGAGACCAACTACCTGTGGGTGATCTTCGGGATCTCGCTCCTGGCTCTCGTCTTCGCGTACTACCTGGTCCGAGAGGTCCTCGCCGCTCCGGAGGGGACCGAGAAGATGAAGGAGATCGCCCGCGCGATCCAGGAGGGCGCGAAGGCATACCTCTCACGACAGTTCCGAACGCTCGGCATCTTCCTCGCGCTCCTCACGGTCCTGCTGTTCTTCATCCTGCCCGCGCCGGAGAACGCGGCGCATTCGGCGTTCTCGATCAAGTTCGGGCGGTCGCTGGCGTTCATCCTGGGCGCCGGGTTCAGCGCGCTCACCGGGTACGTGGGGATGTGGCTCGCGGTTCGAGCCAACGTCCGGACGGCCAACGCGGCTCGTGAGTCGGGACTCCGACGTGCGCTGAAGATCGCGTTCCGCGCGGGCGGTGTGGCCGGCATGTTCACGGTCGGGCTGGGCCTGTTGGGCGCCACCGTGATCCTCCTGATCTACAAGGGGGACGCCACCTCGGTGCTGGTCGGCTTCGGGTTCGGCGGCGCGTTGCTCGCGATGTTCATGCGGGTCGGCGGCGGCATCTTCACGAAGGCCGCCGACGTCGGCGCCGACCTGGTCGGCAAGATCGAGCAGGGGATCCCCGAGGACGACCCGCGGAACGCCGCGGTGATCGCGGACAACGTCGGCGGCAACGTCGGCGATTGCGCGGGGATGGCGGCGGACCTCTTCGAGTCCTACGAGGTGACGCTCGTCGCCTCGCTGATCCTCGGCGCCGCCGCGTACCAGGGATCCGAGGTCGGCGCGATCGCCGGCGTGATGTTCCCGCTGTTCGTTCGCGCCGTCGGCGTGATCACCTCGATCATCGGGATCCTCGCCGTCACGCCTCGGAGCGAGGACGAGCACGGGATGAAGGCGATCAACCGCGGATTCTT
>JALZDC010000173.1 GCA_030862755.1 Actinomycetota bacterium | reverse complement strand
CGTCAAGGACGTCGGCGCCCTCCTCGAGGAGCTGAAGGCCGTGCTTCACGGCCGCCTCGGCGTCGGCGAACATCCCGCCGTCGCTGAACGAATCGGGCGTGACGTTCACGATGCCCATCACGACCGTCCGCTCGCCGAGGAGCAGCTCGCGGTCACGGCAGCGCCACACGATGCCCACAGCTCAGATGGTAGTGGGGCGCCCGGACCTCAGCGCATGCCGATGTGGTCCATCGCCTCCTGGCGCGTTCGGGCATCCGATCGGAACAGTCCCCGCACCGTCGAGGTCACGGTGACCGCACCGGGCTTCTTGATCCCCCGCATCGTCATGCAGAAGTGCTCGGCCTCGATCACCACGAATACGCCGCGGGGCGAGAGGGCCTGGTCGATCGCCTCCGCGATCTCGGTCGTGAGCCGCTCCTGGACCTGGGGCTTCTTCGCGAGGAGATCGACAACGCGCGCGATCTTCGAGAGGCCCGTGATCTGCTGCGCCTTGTTCGGGATGTACGCGACGTGCGCGCGTCCGGCGAACGGGATCAGGTGGTGCTCGCAGAAGGATTGCATCGGGATGTCGCGGACCATGATCATCTCGTCGTGGTCCGCCCCTTCGACGACGGTGACGACCTGCGACGCATCCTTTCCGATCCCCGCGAAGATCTCCTCGTACATGCGGGCGACGCGAGCCGGCGTCTCTCGGAGACCGCCGCGCTCCGGATCCTCCCCGATCCCCTCGAGGATCAAACGCACGCCTTCTTCAACCTTCTTGGCGTCGAACGTCTCCGGCGGTCCGAGCAGGTCCATCGGGCGGGATGCTACCGGGGAACCAGGGCGTCGAGCGCGGTGGGCAGCGGGGCGAGATCGAGCAACTCGCCGGCGCGCGGCAGGGCGCTCGACTCGTTCACCCGGTTGATCCACACGCACGGCAATCCGAGTTGTGCGCACGGCTCGACGTCGTGGTAGAGCGACGCCGCGACATGGACGTGTCGCTCGCGATCGGCCGCGGTCATCCGGAAGAACGTGTCCCAGTGCCCGTGGGCAGGCTTGTACGAACCCGCCTCGGCGGCCGTGATCCGGACTTCCACCTCCACGCCGATCTTCGCCAAGGACTCCCCGAGCAGATCGGGGTCGGTGTTCGACAGGATGCCGAGACACCAGCCACGATCCCGCAGCTCCGCGAGCGAGCCCGGGACCTCGGGGAACGGACTCCATGACGGCAGGGCCTCTGCGAGCGCGTCCTGATGTCCCGCCGGGACCTCCAGGTCCTCCGCCTCGGCGATCACCTCGAGCGTCTCCCGCAAAACCCGGCGGTACGGGATGTCACGGCCGGCTTGGACCCGGCGCTCGCCCTCCTGATATCGATGGAACAGGCGATCCTCGTTCGCATCCGGCCACAGAAGAGCCAGTGCCCGCCGGAGCCCACCGTCCCAGTCGATCAGCGTGCCGTAGCAGTCGAACGTGGCCCACCGATCGGTCACCGTCGAAGCGGACCCGGAGGGTCGGGCTGCGGGAACATCTCGGTGCGGGACACCGCGAGGCCGGCGCTGCGGACCTCCGGCGCTCGGGGCGCACGCTTGGCGACGGACTTGAAGAAGGACTCGACTTCCTCGCGATCCAGCGTCTCTTTCTCCAGGAGGAGCGCTGCGAGCTGGTCGAGCCTTTCGCGGTGCTCGGTCAGGATCTCGAGGGCGACGTCGTGCGCCTCGTCGAGCAGGCGACTGACCTCGTTGTCGATCTCGAACGCCACCGCATCGGAGTAGTCCGGCGTCGAAGCCCAGTCCCGGCCGAGGAACACCTCCCCCTGCTTCTGTCCGAGGGTCCGCGGCCCGATCGCATCGCTCATCCCGTGTTCGGTCACCATCTGCCGGGCGATCTTCGTGGCCCGCTCGATGTCGTTGCCCGCGCCCGTCGAGATGTCCCCGGCCACGATCTCCTCGGCGACCCGCCCGCCCATGAGCATCGCCAGCTCGTCCCGGAGCTCCTCGCGCGTCATCATGAACTTGTCCTGCTCGGGGAGCGTCAGGGTATAGCCGAGCGCGCGACCACGAGGGATCACCGTGATCTTGTGCACCTCGTCGGTGTTGGGGAGGACGTGGGCCACCATCGCGTGGCCACCCTCGTGGTATGCGATCAGGCGCCGCTCGGCCTCGCTCATCACGCGGCTCTTGCGCTCCGGTCCTGCCATCACGCGGTCGATGGCCTCCTCGATCTCCCTCATCCCGATGCTCTTCTTCGACCGCCTGGCGGTGAGGAGAGCGGCCTCGTTGATCACGTTGGCGAGATCGGCGCCGGTGAACCCGGGCGTGCGCCTGGCGAGGATGTCGAGATCCGCGGCGGGGTCGAGCGGCTTCCCTTTCGCGTGGACACGGAGGATGGCCTTCCGCCCTTCGAGATCGGGCCGGTCGACCACGATCTGCCGGTCGAACCGTCCGGGGCGCAGGAGCGCGGGATCGAGGATGTCCGGCCGGTTGGTCGCAGCCATCAGGATCACCGTCGATCGCTGATCGAAGCCGTCCATCTCGACCAGGAGCTGATTCAGGGTCTGCTCCCGCTCGTCGTGGCCGCCTCCGAGGCCTGCGCCCCGATGGCGGCCGACCGCGTCGATCTCGTCGACGAAGACGATGGCCGGCGCGCTCGTCTTCGCCTGCTCGAATAGGTCGCGAACGCGGGCCGCACCCACCCCTACGAACATCTCGACGAAGTCGGAGCCGCTGATCGAGAAGAACGGTACGCCCGCCTCGCCCGCGACGGCGCGAGCGAGCAGCGTCTTGCCGGTCCCGGGCGGACCGAACAGCAACACGCCGCGCGGGATCTTCGCGCCCATCGCCTGGAACTTGGCCGGATGCTGGAGGTACTCCTTGACCTCCTCGAGCTCCTCGATGGCCTCGTCCACACCCGCGACATCCTTGAACGTGGTCTTGGGCTGGTCCTTGCTGACCGTCTTGTGACGGCTGCGGCCGAACTGCATCACGCGGCCGCCGCCGCCCTGTGCGCGGTTCATCATCCAGAGGAACAGTCCTGCGAGCAGGAGGATCGGGAGGATGTAGATCAGGAGACCCACGAACTCGTTCGGCTTCTGCGCCCTCGACCGCGTCGGCACACCCGCATCACGGAGCTGGGTGAGGATCTCGTCGATGGACTCGGCCGGATACGTCACCACGTAGTCACTGCCGTCGATGAGCTTGCCCGTGATCTGCTGATCGCCCTCGAGGATCTCGGCGTCGTGGATCGCGCCCTCGTCGAGGTAGGTCCAGAAGTCGGTGAGCTTGAGCTCATCCGCGGTCTCGGGGCTCCTCATGACCGACAGCACGCCGAAGAACAGCACGGTCGCTGCCACGATCCAGATCGTCGGAGTACGAGCGATCCTTCGGAACGGAGGTTCTGACTGGGACACAGGCTCCTCTTCCGAGACGAGGGCGGGCCCGGCGTGTGGCGTGCCCGAGCCCAGATTCAGGGTAACACCAGCCTTCGAAGCGGCTGTCGCCGCTACCGGATGCCGGTGTCGACGGAGATGGCGATCTCGGTGAACGAACCGGGATCGACCGTTACGGTCTGTGGCTTCGCGAACGGCGGCGAGGACTCGGAGGCGATCGAAACCTCGTAGCTGCCCGGCTCGAGCGGGAGCCTGAAGCGGCCGTCCGCATCCGTCGTCACGGTGAACTCCTCGTCGGTCTCCGTGTCGATCGCGATCACGGTCCCTCTCCACGGAAGGTCCGGACAGGAGGAGCCATGGACCTCGA
>JALZDC010000163.1 GCA_030862755.1 Actinomycetota bacterium | reverse complement strand
GGCGAAGTTCACACGGTCCACCCCCTCGTCGAACACGTGCATGATCAGGACATGCCCGACGGCGAGGAAGAGCAGGACGATGCCGGAGATCCGCATGAAGAGCCACGTCCAGAGCTCGAAGCCTCGGATCGGCCGATCCCTGCCGGCGGAGGGAGGCTTCGAGGAGAGCGGAGGATCCGGGCGAGCCTCGGTCGTCGTCGCCACCGGGGATCAGCCTTCCAGGAGGAGCTCGACGATGGCCGAGCCCATGATCCAGGTGATCGGGATCATCGAGCCCACGAACAGAAGCGTGGTGGCGATGCTCAGCGCTCGGATGTGCCGGGTCATGCCCGGGAAGAAGTCGATCAGCATGATCTTCACGCCGTTGAACGAGTGGTACAGGACGGCCGCCACCAGGCCGAGCTCAAGCAGCCTGATGAAAGGGTTGTGGTAGACGGACGCCACCCTGTTGTACGCCTCGGGGCCCCAGCCAACCACTGCCGTGTCCACGACGTGTGCGAACAGGAACAGGATGATCGCGACACCCGTAACGCGGTGGAGGAGCCAGCTGTACTGGCCCTCGTGGCCCCTGTAGAGCGGGCCGAACTGACCCTTCCGTTTGATCTCGGCGCTCACCGTCTCCAGCTTATCGCCGGGCCGCCGCTTCGAAGCCTGGCGATCCGCTCAGCCGATCCGAGCGGCCACCATGATGCCGTCGCGGGTGGGGACGATGGTCGAGACGTAGCGCTCGTCCTCGGCGATCAGCCGGTTGTGCTCGAGGACGGCCTCCGTGTAGTGGGGGCGGGAGTCCTCGGGGTCCTCCACCGCGACACGGCCGTACCACAGGACGTTGTCGCACACATAGAGGCCACCGCGACGGATCCGATCGCGGGCAGCGCGCCACGCAGCCGGGTACCCGTCCTTGTCGATGTCACAGAAGACGATGTCGAACTCATCCTCAAGCTGACCGAGCTCCGATATCGCATCGCCGACGTGGAACTGGACGCGGTCCGCGAGTCCTGCTCGTTTCAGGTAATCATCTGCCTTGAGCGCGTTCTCGGGGTCGCCGTCGGTGAGATGCACCTCGCCGGTGGGGCCGACGGCCCGGGCGTGCCAAAAGGCGGAGTAGCCGAAGCCCGAACCGAGCTCCATGATGCGCTCCGCGCCGACCGAGCGGGCCAGCACCTCGAGCGTGACGCCCACGTTCCGGCCGACGATCGGGAAGCCCCGCTGTTCGGCGTACGCCTCCATCTCGAGGAGCACCGGCTCGTCGAAGCGCCGGAGGCGCTCCTCCATGTAGGCCTCGATGCGAGGATCGACGATGTCCACCGCGGCACCATATCGCGGCACCCGTAAGCTTCCTCACGTGACCGAACCGCGCCGTACCGACTCGGGCATCGAGGTCCGGCCGATCTACGAGCCGCCGAACCCCGACGGAACGGCCACCGACCGCGTGGGTGAGCCCGGCTCGTTCCCTTTCACACGCGGCGTGTACCCCGACATGTACCGGGGACGGCTCTGGACGATGCGCCAGTACTCCGGGATGGGCAGCGCCGAGCAGACGAACCGGCGGTTCCGGTACCTCCTCGACCACGGGCAGACGGGTGTCTCCGTCGCCTTCGATCTTCCCACGCAGATGGGCCTCGACTCCGATCATCCGAGGGCCGAAGGCGAGGTGGGCAAGACCGGTGTCGCGATCGATTCGGTGGACGACATGGAGCGGCTCTTCGAGGGGATCCCGCTGGATCAGGTCTCGACCTCGATGACGATAAACGCCACTGCCCCGATCTTGCTCCTGCTCTACGAGCTGGTCGCCGAAGAGCACGGCATCGAGCCCGCGAAGCTCTCCGGCACGGTCCAGAACGACCTGCTCAAGGAGTACGCGGCCCGCGGGACCTACATCTACCCGCCGCAGCCTTCTATGCGGCTGATCACCGATCTGTTCGCCTACGCGGGCGAGCGGATCCCTCGGTGGAACACGATCTCGATCAGCGGATACCACATGCGCGAGGCCGGCGCGACGGCCGCGCAGGAAATCGCGTTCACGCTCGCGAACGGGATCGCGTACGTG
>JALZDC010000099.1 GCA_030862755.1 Actinomycetota bacterium | reverse complement strand
GGCTCGTCACCGACCGTGTAGCCGTCGTGTCGAGGTGCGATGTCGAACACCTCGTTCGGGCCGAACTCGAACGACGTCCCGTCCTCCATCAGGACGCCCAGCCGTCCCGAGACGACGACGCCGACGTGGCGGTTCTCGCACCAGTCGCCGCCGACGACCGGCCGGATGTGCGTCGACCAGCGCCACCCCGGCTCGGCGATCGTCCGGCCGACCGTGAGTTCGCCCAGCGAGATGAGATCCTGGCTGCCGTGGTCGAACGTGATCGAATCGTCCGGTTGATCGAGGTTCTTGCTCCGCATCCTCGCGCTCACGAAGGCGACTCTAGCCGTGCCACGTTCGGCGGTCCGCACGCGACGGATCAGCCGTCGCCGGCATGCGCCAGCGAGACGTCGCCGATGATCTGCGCGAGCTCTTCGGCCGCGACCGCATCGGCCAGTGGCTCGTCGGCAGGTCGACCCAGGTGTCGTTTCGCAGCTCCTTCAGGCGGCGAGCCAGGCGTAGCCCTCCGTGCCCACCCGTCTGCCCGAAGCACGCAGATCCATCCGTAGGCTCGGGTCGATGTCCCGCGCTCTCACGGAGTTCCGGATCGACGTCCCGGACGCTGACCTCGACGACCTCCACGCACGCCTCCGGAACACCCGCTGGCCCGAACGAGAGACCGTCGACGACTGGTCCCAGGGAGTGCCGCTCGCGTACCTCGAAGACCTCTGTCGGTACTGGGCCGAGGGGTACGACTGGAGGGCCACCGAGGCGCGGCTGAACTCGCTCGGCCAGTTCCGGATGGACGTCGACGGACTCGGGGTCCACTTCCTCCACGTCCGGTCGCCGCACGAAGATGCCCTCCCCCTCGTTATGACACATGGGTGGCCGGGCTCGATCGTGGAGTTCCTGAAAGTCATCGGGCCACTCACGGATCCGCCGGCCCATCGGGGCGACAGCTCGGACGCATTCCACGTGGTCTGTCCCTCGCTACCCGGCTTCGGCTTCAGCGACAAGCCACTTCGGACGGGGTGGGGCATCGAGCGCATCGCCGACGCGTGGGCCGAACTGATGGCTCTCCTCGGCTACGCGCGATACGGCGCCCAGGGGAGCGACTGGGGGACAAGTATCAGCTCGTTGGTCGGACAGCGTGATCGCGAGCACATCGTCGGCATCCACCTGATTCCGCCGCTGGCGCCGCCGGATCCCGCGACCCTCGCCGACTTGACTGAACGTGAGCGCGCCGCGCTCGACGATCTCGAGCGCGCCGCCGAGTGGGAGTCCGGCTATTCGATCGAGCATGCCACGAAGCCGCAGACGATCGGCTACGCGCTCGTCGACTCGCCGGTGGCTCTGGCGGCATGGGTGATCGAGAAGTTCTGGTCGTGGACCGACCACGATGGCGACCTCGAGCGGGTCCTCACCCGCGACGATCTCCTCGACAACCTGATGCTCTACTGGTTGCCGCGTACGGGGGCCTCCTCCGCGCGGCTGTACCGGGAGAGCATCCGGCGGGTGAACGGGTGGATCTCCGGCACCGTCACGGACGTGATCGACGTCCCCACAGGGTGCTCGGTGTTCCCGAGGGAGCTCCAGCGGCCCTCCCGCCGATGGGCCGAGAAGCGGTTCACCGACATCCGCTACTGGAACGAGCCCGCGCGTGGCGGGCACTTCGCGGCGTTCGAGCAGCCCGAGCTGTTCGTCGACGAGGTCCGCTCGTTCTTCCGACTGGTCCGCTGAGGTGAGGTCCGAGGACCCGTGGCGAGGGACGGCGACGCAGGTCACGACAAGCCGGCCGCTCTCGCCTTCGAAGATGTGATCCTTCGGGACCAGTTCCCAAGGCAGGTCACGGCGCTCCCTCTTCCATCGCGCTCCATCCCTCGAGTCGATGCGAACGCGGTGTGCCCTCGTCGACGGACGTCAGAGAACCTAGTCCCCGTGGCTTCAGCCATCATGGGGCGCCGGGAGTCGGCGATGGGAACCGCCGCCCGGCTCGACAGCTTGGATGACCGAGGAGGGGAACGATGACCGATCACCGCACAGGCACGCGCGAGGAATGGCAGGCGGCTCGTGACGAGCTGCTTCGGCTCGAGAAGGAGCACACACGCATGGGCGACGAGCTCGCCCGGATGCGACGGGAGCTCCCCTGGGTTCCGGTTGAGAAGGAATACCGCTTCGACACCGGCGACGGTACCCGGACGCTCGCGGAGCTGTTCGACGGGCACTCGCAGCTCCTGATCTACCACTTCATGTTCGGTCCGAGCTACGCGGCCGGCTGCCCGACCTGCTCGTCATCGGCCGACGCCGTCAACGCGGTCCTGCCGCACCTCCACGCGCGGGACGTGACGATGCTCTACGTCTCACGAGCGCCGATCGAGAGGCTCCTCGCCTACAGGGAGCGGATGGGCTGGAGCTTCCCGTGGGTCTCGTGCGGCCCCAACGACTTCAACTTCGACCTGGGCTTCTCGTACACCGACGAGCAGGTGAACCAGTTCGTCGGGCCGCTCCTCGAGGTCGGCCCCCCGCCGATCCTCGATGCCAACGCGGCCGCGAGCGGCACGGACGTCGCCGGCTACCTGACAGAGGGACCGGGCTTCAGCGTGTTCGCGAAGGCCGACGGCGTCGTGTACCACACCTACTCGACGCAAGCCCGAGGCCTCGAGTTCTTGATGGGCTACTACCCGATCCTCGATCGGGCGCCGAAGGGCCGCGACGAAGGCGACGGGATGCAGCTCTGGCTCCGTCGCCACGACGAGTACGACAGCGAGTGACGTGCGAAGCGGGGGACGCCGACGCGAGATGGTCCCGGAAGGGATCAGTCGCCGGAAGCATGCGTCTTCGCGACGTCGCCGATGAATCTCGGCGAGCTCCTTGGGGCGCGACCACATCGGCCTGTGGCTGGTCGGCAGGTCGACCCAGGTGACGTCCCGCACATCCTTGGGGCCGGCGAGCCAGGCGTAGCCCTCGCCCCTCGCCTCCTTGTATACCTGGGACGTACCCGGTGCGAGGAGTTTGATGTCCGGGTTGACGTAGGGCGAGGGCTCGGCGGGCTCGCGCCGAGCTCATCCTCTAGGAGGAGGTCTCCGTGCAGCGGCCCGGCTACGGTACGCGCGTGGCTGGGGCGACTCTGTGGGAGCGCGCGCGGCGGGTGAACCCGCTGGTCTGGGACGGACTGCTGGCGATCGTCCTGCTCGGCGGGCATCTCGCCGGCCTCGTGCTCTTCTTTCCCCGCGGTCCGGTGGCTCCGGACCCCCTAACGGGGCCTGCCCTCATCGCCGTCGGGTCTGTGGCGCTGGCGTTCCGTCGACGGGCGCCGGTCCTGGTGTCGGCGATCGTCGCCGGAGCGGCCGCCGCGTACTCGCTCGCGGACGGAGTCGGCGACCTGAGCGCGCTGCTGATCGTCGCCTCGTACTCGGTGGCGGCCCACCGCGACCGCAAGCCCATGATGGCGATCGCGCTCCCCGTCTGCGCCGTCGCAGCCGTCGTGATGCAGGCGTTCGACGGTGGCGTGAACAACTGGGTCGACGCCCTCACGGCGATCGTCTTCTCGGTGGGGGCGCCGATGCTCCTCGGGCGGATCGTCTTCAACCGACGTCGCACCCTGGCCGAGGACCGCGAGCGGGCGGCGCGCGATGCGGTCGCCGCGGAACGCACCCGCATCGCGCGTGAGCTGCACGACGTCGTCGCCCACGCGATCAGCGTCATGGTCGTGCAAGCCGGTGCGGCCAGGACCGCGCTCGAACGGTCTCCCGCCGACGCTGAGCGCGCGATCAGGCAGATCGAGGAGACGGGGCGCGACGGTCTCGGTGAGATGCGGCGGCTGATCGGGATCCTCCGGCCGGACGGTCCCGCCGCGCTCGCGCCGCAGCCCGATCTCGGTCGCCTGGATGAGCTCCTCGAGACGATGCGGCACGCGGGGCTCCAGGTCGAGGTCGTCGTCGAGGGGATCCGCCGCGCGCTCCCTTCAGGGGTCGAGCTCACCGCCTACCGTCTGGTGCAAGAAGGGCTCACGAACGTGTTGAAGCACACGGGCGGTGCGAACGCCCGCGTCCTACTCCGCTACGCCGACGACGCGATCGACGTCGAGGTGACGGACGACGGACCCGGGCCGCTCCCCGACGGCGCCACCTCCTCCGGGCACGGGCTCATCGGGATGCGGGAACGGGTGGAGCTGTTCGGCGGGACGCTGCAGACCGGCGCCCGCCGAGAGGGTGGCTTCGTCGTTCACGCCACGATCCCGTCCCCGAGGGGCCACTGAGATGACGATCCGCGTCCTGATCGCGGACGACCAGGCACTGATCCGGAGTGGCTTCCGGTTGATCCTCGATGGGCAGGACGACATCGAGGTCGTCGGCGAGGCGATCGACGGTGGCGACGCGGTCGAGCAGTACCGGCGCCTGTCGCCCGACGTGGTCGTGATGGACGTTCGGATGCCGTCGTTGGACGGGATCGAGGCCACGCGTCGGCTCACCGCGTCCGATGAGCCGGCCCGCGTCCTGATCCTCACCACCTTCGACCTCGACGAGTACGTGTACGAGGCCCTTCGAGCGGGCGCGAGCGGGTTCCTGCTGAAGGACCGGCCGCCTGAGGAGCTGATCGCCGCCGTCCGCGTCGTCGCTCAGGGCGAGGCGCTGCTCGCGCCGTCGGTCACCCGCCGGCTGATCCGCGAGTTCGCATCCAGGACGGGGTCGACGCGTCCGGTTCCGGAGCTCGATGAGCTCACGGAGCGCGAGCGGGAGGTCCTCGTTTTGATGGGTCAGGGGCTCTCGAACAGCGAGATCGCGAGCGCGCTCTTCCTCGCTCAAACGACGGTGAAGACCCACGTTGGCCACGTGCTTCAGAAGCTCCGGCTGCGCGACCGGGCGCAGGCCGTAGTGGTCGCCTACGAGTCCGGCCTCGTGCGGGCCGGCGACGACCGCCTCGCCCCTCCTTCCGAAGGATGAGGTCGGCCCGCCATCTCCTCCCGTAGGACCGCTCAACGTCGGCACCGCAGGCCGACGACCCCAGATCGTTCGCTCCCTAGCGTCGCTTCCGACGAAGGACAGCGATTCGAAGGAGACGATCGAGATGCACGCGAAGGACATCGGTTCGCTCACACGACGGTCCGTCACCGTCGGGTTCGTGACGATCGTGGGACTGGGCTGGCTGGTGCCGAGCCTGGCCGGTCTGGCTGATCCCATCCCAGGACCCGACATCCGAGGTTCATCCGAGTGTCGGCCGGACATGCACGCGACCACGGACCAGTATCTGATCGGGATCGCCTGCCCCCCAGATGGCTTCGCGGAGGTCTTCGGCTATGAACCGGCTCTCGTGGAGACGATCAATGGGTGGAGATTCACCAGGCCCGCTTGGACGGGGAGCGAGTGCAACGGCCCGGCGGGCAACACCGGGCCGTTCTGGAACTTCACGGTCGCGTGCCAGACACACGACTACGGCTTCGACCTCCTGCGGTTCGGACTGGGCGGCCGCGCCGACATCGACGAGCTCCTCTACGCGGACATGATGGCGAACTGCGATCGACGCGGCCTGATCGACGGAACGGGTTGCCGCTCGATCGCGCGGTGGGCGCGTGCGGTGCTCAAGGCTGGCGACGTCGTCGGCCTCGATCCCGACCCGATCGCGCACACGGCGCAGCGTCTCTGACGGTCTGCTCTCCTCCCGTCGGGAACCGCCGGTGTCGATCACCTGGTCGAAACGAGCGCGATCTGACTACGGCTGCGTCCGCGACCGCAGTCGGGTGGCAGAGTGTCGTTCGTGAGCGAGCCTCCTAAGCGCCGAGAACACGGCGTCGAACACCACGGTGCCGATCACGACCCGTTCCATCGTCTCCGTCCTAGAGGCGCCCGCCGGCGTCGTCCTCCGCACCTCGCGGGCGGCGAGCCGATCGGCGGCCTTCGCGTACGGCAAGAAGAGCTGAACGTCGGGGTTCGGCCAGCCCAGCCGACGGAGGGTCGCGAGGGCGACGGCGAGCTCGTTCCTGCCGGGACTCTCCGGCGAGACCGCCCACCCCAGCTCGCGCAGGAACCCGTCGACATCGTGCCTGGCGTCCGCCACGCCGGCGTCCTCGTTGCCGCCGAGCTCCGGACCGAGCCGGCGGTGAGCGGTGGCGAGCGCGTCGTGCATCGGGAGGTGCGGGTCGACCACGGCGGCGAGGACCCCTCGGACCGTGGCAAGGGGGAGACCGCCCACGTCGACCAGCGCTCGGATCAGGCGGAGTCGGCGGACGTGCGTCTCGTCGTACTCCGCTTGGTTCGTCGCGATCGGCCGGCCCCGCGGGAGGACCCGCTCGCGGAGGTAGAACTTGATCGTCGGGATCGGGACGCCGGTAGTCGCGCTGAGATTCGAGATCCGCATCGTGGGCCGCTCGACCGCGGTTCGGGTTGACATGCGTCGCGGATAGTAGCACTATCCGAATATGGATAGTGCAACTATCTAGAGAAAAGTGGAGGTGACGATGGGAGCACGCGGCGACCGCTCGGCGCTCCGGCTCGGGGGCGCGGCGGCGGTCATGGGATCCATCGTCGGGATGGTCGGCAACCTCGTTCACCCGGTCACGCCGATCGGCGATCCGGAAGGCGTCGCCGAAGTGATCGCGGGGAGCGACGGCTGGGTACCGATCCACCTCGCGATCGTCCTCGGCATCGCGCTGATGGCAGGCGGGCTTGTCGCGCTCCGACACGCGATCCAGGACGGCCTCGGGGGCGTGTTCGCGCGGTTCGGGCTCGTGG
>JALZDC010000064.1 GCA_030862755.1 Actinomycetota bacterium | reverse complement strand
CGCTGCGCACGCATGAGGTGCCCGGCGGAGCCCGTCGCCACGATATCGCTCCGCTACGCCGATCGCCGGATCGTGATCGGGGGGCTACTGCCTGAGCGGGATCCGCGCCTGCTCGACCTCTGCACCCGCCATCTGGCTGCGATGGCGCCGCCCGTCGGATGGCTGGTGGATGACGACCGCCTCGCGACGTCCCGGCACAGCTCGACTGACTAGCTATTTCGAGCCAGGGAGGAGGACTTTCGGCGTCCTGCACGCCACCGGCTCGGCGAAGGTGCGGGTGAGCCAAGAATGACTCCCGGGTGTCTGAAGCCGAGGTGGGCGCCCCTGTTACGGTCGATCACTCGAACGGAGCGTGAGTGATGCCTGATACGAACAACTGCCCAGAGTGCCGTCAGGGAGACGTGATCTCCATCTCGATGAACGTCGGCGGCCGCGACCTCTCCTTCTCGACCTGCCACGCCTGCGAGGCGAAGTGGTGGCACCGCGACGGCGAGCAGGTCGTGCTCTCCGAGGTCATCGACACCGTCGTTCAGACGTAGCCTGACGTCCGCTGCAGCCCGTCCGTAGGATGGGCTGTGGTGGATCTCTCCCGCGTCTTCAAGGCCTACGACGTTCGCGGTGTGGTCCCCGATGAACTTGACGCCGATGTCGCGCGACGGATCGGCGCCGCGTTCGCCGCGTGGAGTGGGGCGCCGGAGATCCTCATGGGGCGGGACTGCCGACTTTCCTCGCCCGATCTCGCAGCGGCGCTGACCGAAGGAGCCACGTCCCGGGACGTCGACGTCGTGGACCTCGGACTGGCGTCGACCGACCTCCTGTACTTCGCGTCCGGCTCCTTGGACAGTCCGGGCGTCATGATCACTGCCAGCCACAACCCGAAGGAGTACAACGGGTTGAAGTTCTGCCTCGCGGGCGCGAAGCCGGTCGGAGAGGACTCGGGCCTCGCGGAGATACAGGCTCTCACCGAGAAGGGGGAGGAGGTCCTCGGGACCGGTCACGGTTCGGTCCGGCAGCAGAGCGTCCTCGAGGCGTACGTGAACCATGTGCTCTCGTTCACCGACATCGAGCGGATCCGACCGCTCACGATCGCGGTCGACACCGCCAACGGCATGGGGGGCCTCGTCGTGCCGGCGGTCATGGAGCGACTGCCAGTGGGGCTGCATCACCTCTACGCCGAGCTCGACGGCACGTTCCCGAACCACCCGGCGGATCCGATGGATCCCGAGAACCAGCGGGAGCTGAAGAGGGTGGTCCGCGATCTCGGCGCGGATGTGGGCATGGCGTTCGACGGTGATGCGGACCGCGTGTTCCTCGTGGACGAGCGCGCGGAGGACGTGAGCGGCTCACTCCTGACCGCGCTCGTCGCGGCCTCGATGCTGGAGCGAGAGCCTGGCGCGAGGGTCGTCCACAACCTGATCTGCTCGTGGACGGTCCCGGAGGTCATCCGAGAGCACGGCGGTGTGCCGATCCGGACGCGCGTCGGCCATTCGTTCATCAAGCAGGTGATGGCCGAGACCGGAGCCGTTTTCGGCGGCGAGCACTCAGGGCATTACTACTTCCGGGACAACTATGGTGCCGACTCGGGCCTGATCGCCGCCGTGATCGCTTTGGGCGAGCTGTCGAAGTCGGAACGGACCTTGTCGCAGCTCCTCGAACAGTACCGTCGATATTCCTCGTCCGGAGAGATCAACTCCCGCGTGGACGACCCTCTGGCCAAGATCGAGGAGATCGCCGCGGCGTTCCGCGACGCTCGCCAGGACCGGCTCGACGGCCTGACGGTAGAGTTCGACGATCGGTGGTTCAACGTCAGGCCGTCGAACACCGAGCCGTTGCTGCGATTGAACCTGGAGGCGAAGACGCCCGAGCTCCTCGCCGCCACCACCGACAAGCTCCTCGCGCTCGTCAGGGGAGAGGAAGAGAGGGACGGGTCGTGACGCTCGACGCTGAGCTGCTGGAGATCTTGGTATGCCCCAACGATCGCGGAGACGTGGACTACCACGAGGACGAACAGGTGATCGTGTGCCGTGCCTGCGGCTACCGGTATCCGGTCCGTGACGGGATCCCCGTCATGTTGATCGACGAAGCGGAGAAGCCTGGGGAGGGATCGGGAGCCAAGCCGGGAGCCAAGAAGCGATGATCGACCTGGGCGATGTCCGGGCGGTTCGAGCAACCGACGCCGGCGGCATGCTGGCGGCCGTCGAGGCGCTCGGTTCCCATTGCCGGGAGGGGTACTCGAACGGCGCGGGTGCGAGCGGTCTTCCCGATCTCACCGACGTGCGCGGCGTCGTGTTCTGCGGCATGGGAGGGTCCGCCGTCGCGGGGGACGTCCTGCGATCGGTCTTCCGCGACCGGCTGGGAGTTCCGGTCGAGGTGAACCGGTCGCCGGCGCTGCCGGAGCATGCAGGTCCGCACTCCCTCGTCGCCGTCTCGTCCTATTCGGGGAACACATCGGAGACGCTCGCAGCCTTCCGTGAGGCGACGAAGCGCGGCTGCCGCTCGATCGTCGTGAGCTCGGGCGGGACGATCGGGGTCGAAGCGGCTGAAGCGGGTGTCCCGGTCGTGCCCGTGCCCGGCGGCCTCCAGCCGCGCGCCGCGCTCGGCTGGCTCGCGTTCACCGCGCTCGGCGCGCTGGAAGCCGCCGGGCTCCTCCCGCCTCTGGCCGACGACGTCGCCGAGGCCGCAGGAGAAGTCGACGGGCGGGCCGCAGCATGCGGCCCCGACGC
>JALZDC010000061.1 GCA_030862755.1 Actinomycetota bacterium | reverse complement strand
GTTCCGAGGGGTGACGGAGACGCCGCACTCGCTCGCGCCGACCGTGCCGCACTCGGCCTTCGCCGCCTTCCAGATGATGTTCGCGGTCATCACGCCGGCGCTGATCGCCGGCGCGTTCGCGGAGAGGGTGCGCTTCGGCGGCTACGTGCTGTTCGTGGCGCTGTGGTCCTTGATCGTCTACGCCCCGGTGGCCCATTGGGTCTGGGGCGGCGGGTTCCTGGGAGTCGACGGGATCGGGGCGCTGGACTTCGCGGGCGGGACCGTGGTTCATATCAGCGCGGGCGCTGCCGCGCTGGCCGCGGCCCTGTACGTGGGGGGACGTCGCGGCTTCCCCCGCGGGAACTTCGCTCCGCACAACGTCCCGATGGTGGTCCTGGGGGCAGGGATCCTGTGGTTCGGGTGGTTCGGCTTCAACGCGGGGAGCGCACTTGGTGCGAGCGGGCTCGCGTCGTCGGCGTTCCTCGCGACACATCTCGGCGCCGCGGGCGCGATGATCGGCTGGCTCGTCCCGGAGCGGCTGCGACACGGGAAGGCGACCGCGGTCGGCGGGGCGACGGGCGCGGTCGCGGGGCTCGTTGCGATCACGCCGGCCGCCGGATTCGTCGCACCGTTGCCGGCGTTGACGATCGGGCTGATCGCGGGAATGGTGTGCTTCGCGGCCGTCGAGTTGAAGTCGCGGCTCGGCTACGACGACTCACTCGATGCCGTCGGTGTGCACATGGTGGGCGGACTGGCCGGGGCGCTGCTGACGGGCGTGTTCGCCAGCCTCGCCGTGAATCCCGCGGGCGCGGACGGCGGGTGGATGCAGATCGGTCGTCAGGGGGCGGCCGCGGGGATCACGCTGGTGTTCTCGTTCGCTGCGACCTGGGTGATCCTGACCCTGGTGGACCGGCTGGTCGGCTTCCGGATGCCCGCGGACGCGGAGGACGTGGGTGTCGATCTCGCCGAGCACGGCGAGTCGGCGTACGCGTTCCGCGAGCACGGTCGCCAGGCCACACCTTCGATCGCGTCGATGACCGAGGACGAGCTCGCCGAGATGCGGGAACGGCTCGTGTTGGACGCGACCGCCCGGGTGCTCGAGGCGATCGAGGCGTCGGGCGATGACCGTACGGTCGCGGCTCGCCGGAGGGTGGAACGACCGATGGACCTGATCCGGTCGTCTGCCGTATTCAGACGTCGGCGAGGCTGACGATCTCCCAGGCTTCGACCGGCCGCAGCGCGCCCTTCACGGACAGCGCCCCGCGCTCCTCTGCCCGAACGCGGTCCTTCACCAGCGCATACGTTCGGAACCCGCAGAGGATCGATCCGGGGTCGGCGGCGGTTTGGAGGCGAGCCGCCACGTTGACGGCGAAGCCGACCGCCTTGTACGCCCTCATCACCTCGCTTCCGAATACCCCAACCGTGCAGTGCGCCGTATTCAGGCCCACACGGATGTCCGGATCGGCGGGGATCCCGCGTTCCCGCAACGAGGACGCCAGCTGGCGGCAGCGCGCTCGCATCTCCATCGCGGCCTGGACGGCCGCCCACGCCTGTTCGGACTCAGGTCGCTCCTGAGGTGCCCCGAACACGGCCATCACGCCGTCCCCGATGAAATTGTCCAACGATCCCCCGTGCGCTAGGACCGCCGCCGTCATCTCCCGCAGGTAGCCGTTCAACACCTCGGCCAGCTCCTCCGGCTCCAGGCTCTCCGAGAGATCCGTGAACCCGACCATGTCGGCGAACAGCACGGTGATCCTGCGGCGCTGGAATGGCTCCTCCGCGTGGAGGCGACCCCCGAGCAATCCTTCGGCGACCTGTTGTGGGAGGAAGCGCACGAGTTCGCCCGAGCGAACGAGTTCGGCCATCTGCTCCTCGATCCGAGCTTCCAGCCGTCGCCGGGTCTGTTCTAGTTCGGTGACGTCGTGATAGATGATGTAGAAGCCGATCGGCTCGTCCTCGAGCAAGACGCGCACGGCCACGATCTCCACATCGACCAGCGATCCGTCCTTGCGTGTCCGGCGGCCGATACGGTGGAACGAGTCGCTCCTCCAGGCCTCGCTGCTCCATGCGGTCGCTTCGGCGTGGATCTCGGGATCCGTCGCGATCAGGTCATCGAGATTCGCGCCGATCGCCTCGGCAGCGGTGTACCCGAAGAGACGCTCCGCCCCGGGGTTCCACAGGGTGACGTTCACGGCCTCGTCGACCATGATCACCGCGGCCGGGCTCATCTCGACCAAGGACTCGAAGAACCGTCGCTGGCGAACGAGCTCACCGACATCCTCGTACATCGCGAACGCGCCGATCAGACGTCCGTCCATCGTGATCGGAACGCCGCGGATCGCCACGTCGACGAGCGTTCCATCCTTCCTCGTGCGCCGGGTGATCAGCTCCATCGGTCCGACGAGGACCTTCTCGTTGAACTCCGCCGCCTCATCGCGGACCGCGTCGTGTCGAGCGACCAGATCGTCGATGTGGCGGCCGATCGCTTCCGATGGCGTGTACCCGAACAGGCGCTCCGCGGCCGGGTTCCAGGCGGTGACGATGAGGTCGGGGTCGCCGACGGCGATCGCCGTGGGACTGGCTTCGATCAGGGTCTCGTAGAAGCGACGCTGATCCTCGGAGGTCGTCCCCCAAGGCCTGCCCGAGGCGGTGGACATCGTCGCGGAAGCGTAAGACCTTCGGACGGACCGTGCCAGGGCGGCGGAGCGGAGTCGGGGGTTGGTCGCTGCTTCGTCGCCATGTCCACGAAACGACCTGCATCGTTGACGCGGGGCCGTTGGCCCGATTGCATGGAGTCCATGGAGCTCATCGCGGCCGCCGATCTGTTCGCCGAGCCCTGGGTGAGGATCGTCATCATCTTGGGTGCAGCGGTTCTGGTGACCCTGGTGTCGCGCCTGGTCGTGAACCGGTTCCGGAAGCGATTGGAAGGCACGGCCAGCATCACGCAGGAGCTGAATCTCCAGCGCGCGACGACGCTTACCGGAGCCCTGTCCACCGCGCTGATCGTCGTGATCTGGGCTCTCGCGATCCTGATGGCGCTCGGGGAGCTCGGTCCGAACATCGCGCCTCTTCTCGCGAGCGCCGGCGTGGCCGGAGTCGCCCTCGGGTTCGGTGCGCAGAGCCTCGTGAAAGACACCCTGTCCGGGTTCTTCATCTTGTTGGAGAACCAGTTCGGGGTAGGAGACAACCTCGAGATACAGACACCTTCGAACAGGGTCATGGGGCGCGTCGAGAGCCTGACCCTCCGCGTCACCAGCCTGCGGGCTTTCGACGGAACCCTGCACATGGTCCCCAACGGGAACATCGTCGTCGCGAGTAACCGGTCGAAGGGATGGGCACGCGCGATCATCGACGTCCGGGTGGCCTACGGGGAGGACGTGGAGCACCTGCGCAGTGTCCTCGAGGAGCTCTTCAGTGAGCTCGATGGCGACCGGACCCTCTCGGAGTGGATCCATGAAGCGCCGAGTGTGCTCGGCGTCGAGCGCATGGGCACCGACGCGCTCGTGATGCGTGTGATCGCCGACACGAGGCCGTCGAAGGTGATGGACGTGGAACGTCTGCTCCGCGAACGCATCACCCGACGTCTCGTCGAGCGCGGGATCAAGGTTCCGGTCACCCCGATGGCACCGTCCGTCTAGGGGGCTCGAGGGGCGCTAGCCGGTGACGGCGATCACCGCCGCTTCCCACGGATCGAGCACGAGGTCAGAATCCAGCTTCTCGCCCTGCCGCGCACGCTCGGTTCCGAGCAGCACCTCGGCGGCGCCGACCTCGATCCGAACGGGCGCATCGGAATGGTTCACCGCCACGACGGTGCTCGTCCCTCGCCTCCACGCCCAGACCCCATCGGGCGTCTCACAGGCTTCGTAGGTGCCGGAGTGCAGATCCTCTCGCGTGCGGCGGAGCGCGATCAGATCGCGGCACAGATGGAGCATCGAGGCGCGATCCGCGCGCTGGTCGGCGACGTTCCGGGCGGCAGCGTCCCCCATGGGGAGCCAGGGCTCGACGCCGTCCGGACCGAATCCGCCAGCCGGCGTCCACTGCATCGGCGTTCGGCCCCCGTCGCGCCCGTGGTTCTCGGGCCAGTGCCGGACACCGACCGGATCCCGCAGGCGGTCCCGAGGCACCTCGACGTCCCGCATCCCGATCTCGTCGCCGTAGTACAGCAAGGGGGTCCCGCGAAGGCCAAGGAGCAGTACGAGTGCCGCGCGGGCGCCGCGCTCGTCCCCATCGCACCACCGAGTCGGGAACCGTCCCGCGTCGTGGTTCGAGCCGTTCCAGAGGGGCCAGGCAGCCTCCGGGAGGAGGGCGCTCGTACGCTCCACGACCTCCCGCATCAGGGGGCCAGGGACCGCATGCTCGAACGGTACGTTCAGCGCCAGATGGAGCTCGTCCTCGCCTGAGCCATAGAAGCGGGCGAGCGCCTCGAGGTCCGTCACCCACGTCTCCCCGAGGAGGATCCGGCGGGGCTCGTAGGAGTCGGCGATCGCCCTCCACCCGCTGATGATCTCGTGTCCCTCGGGGCGGTTCATGCTGAAGTCGGAACGGAGACCGAACGCTTGGACCAGCGGATCGTCCGTCTCGAGCGCGATCGAGTCGTCCCGGAGGTCTCGGTCGTTCACGAGCGCATGGGCGACGTCGATCCGGAAGCCCGAGATGCCTCGGTCGAACCAGAAGCGCACGATCTCCTCGAACGCGGCGACGACCGCCGGTTCCCACCAGTTGAGGTCGGGCTGCTCCGGGAGGAAGAGGTGGAGGTAGTACTGCTCGGTCGTCTCGTCCCAGGTCCACGCGGGGCCGCCGAACGAGGAGCGCCAGTTGTTGGGAGGCGAACCGTCCGGCTTCGCGTCGGCCCACACGTACCACTCGCGATGCTCCGATGAACGGCTGGAACGCGCATCGAGGAACCACGGGTGCCGATCGCTCGTGTGGTTCGGCACGAGGTCCATCAGCACACGGATCCCGCGACGACCAGCGTCGGCGACGAGGCGCTCGAGGTCATCGACGGAGCCGAAATCGGAGTCGATCGCGAGGTAGTCCGCGACGTCGTATCCCCAATCCGCTTGCGGAGAGGAGTTGATCGGGCTGAGCCAGATCCCGTCGACGCCGAGCCATTCCAGATGGTCGAGATGCTCGATCACCCCACGGAGGTCGCCCTGTCCGTCGCCGTTGGAGTCGGCGAAGGACCGCGGGTAGATCTGGTAC
>JALZDC010000052.1 GCA_030862755.1 Actinomycetota bacterium | reverse complement strand
GCCGTGGGCCGCGAGTTCCACACCGTGCTCGTCGCAGGCACCGTGGAGGGCAACTTCCCGAGCCTCTCCCGGCCTGAGCCGATGTTCGACCTCGATGCGCTGGACCGTCTCGTGTCCCAGTCGGATCGCAACCGTGCCCGGCTGGAGGACGAACGTCGCTTGTTCCGGATGGTGCTGGGTCGTGCAAGGGAACGCGTCGTCTTCATGGCCAGCCGGGCTCACGCCGACGAGGCCTCGACGGGCTCGCGGTTCGTCGAGGAGCTCGGGGTCAAGTGGTCGCCGGTACCGGATCCGAGCCTCGCCGAGCCGATCTCGGTCCGCGAGGCGGCGGCCGTGTGGCGCAGGACCCTCGCGGACGGCGCGATGCCCGGCGCCGAGCGACTCGCCGCGCTGGAAGGCCTCGTCACCCTCGGGGTCGATCCTCGCCGTTGGTGGTTCCAGCGGGGCTGGACGGACACGGGGCGCCCTCTGCACGAGCATCTCCGGGCGTCGTATTCCAAGCTCGACGTATTGGACAATTGCGAGCTCCAGTTCGTCCTCGGCTCGGAGCTGGGACTCGGGCGGCCCGTCGGCTACCAGGCGTGGGTCGGGTCGCTCGTCCACCGGATCATCGAGGACTGCGAGAAGGGCGAGATCCCGCGAACGCTCGAAGCGCTCACGTCCGAGATCGATCGACGGTGGCGTCCGCAGGAGTTCCCCGCGAAGGCCGTGTCGGAGGCATGGCGATCGCTCGCGAAGGGAAGGATGCTCCCCAACTGGTTCGATCGCTACGGGGCCCATCCTGCCTCCGCCACCGAGCGCGGCTTCGAGTTCGATTACGACGGCGCGACGATCGTCGGATACATCGACCGCATCGGGCCGGATCCCGCGGGGTTCCCGGGGACCCGTATCACCGACTACAAGACGGGCAACGCCGACCGCGCTCCCAAGGCCAACGAGAGCCTCCAGCTCGGCATCTACTACCTGGCCGTCCTCGAATCCGAGGAGCTTGAGGAGTTCCAACCGGTCTCCGGCGTCGAGCTCTCGTACCTGAAGGGCGACTGGCGGAGCGGCGATCTCGTCACCCGGGAGTGGACGGTCGGCACGGCCGATCGAGAAGAGGCGTACCAGGACGTGATGCGAGAGAAGCTCTCCGGCTTGGTCGACGAGCTGAAGAGGCTCAACGAGACCGGCTCGTATCGCCCCAACTACCAGGCCGATTGCTTCTTCTGCGAGTTCCAGTCGCTCTGCCCGCTCTTCCCGGAGGGCCGACCGCTCTTCGACGTCGGTGACCCTGCGATCGCCGTGGGGACCTCACGATGAGCGCCACCACGACCTATCCCCAGGAGGTCCTCGACGTCCTCGGAGGACGGCCCCCTACGGACGAGCAGTGGCGCGCGATCACGTGGCCGCTCGAGCCGTACGTGCTGGTAGCCGGCGCCGGCTCGGGGAAGACGTCGGTGATGGCCGCGCGGGTCGTCTACCTGGCGCTCGTGGCGCTCGGCCGCCTGCCGACAGACCGCCCGGGCGTCCTCCCCGGCAACGCGCTCTGCCTCACGTTCACGAACAAGGCCACCGAGAACCTGCAGCAGCGGGTTCGCCGCGCGTTGGCCGGCCTGGACCTTCCGGACGGTGAGGAGCCGGAGATCACCAACTACCACGGGTTCGCGGCCCAGCTCCTCGACCGCCACGGCGTCCTGATCGGAATCGATCCGGACCAGCGGGTCCTGACGCCCGCGCAGCGCGTGGAGATCTGCGCTCGCGTCCTGGACCGGATGACGTTCGAGGTCGTGGAGGCGCAACGGCTGCCCGGGGTCGTGGACAGGATCCTCACCCTCGACGATCAGGCGGCCAACCACTTCCGCACTCCAGACGAGATCGTGGAGTTCAACGAGCGCCGGCTGGAAGAGCTGAAGGATCATCGCTCGGACCGGGCGTTCGGATCGGCCAAGGAACGGATCGAGCTCGCGAAGGCCTGCGCGGTCTTCCGGCAGCTGAAACGGGAGCTCGGCGTGATCGACTTCGGCGATCAGATCGAGCTGGCACTCAACATCGTCGAGCAGCACCCGGACGTCGCCCGTCAGTACCGCGATCGATTCGGCGCGGTGCTCCTCGACGAGTACCAGGACACCAACGTGGCGCAGGCCCGTCTGATGGCCGGCGTCTTCGGGGACGGTCACCCGGTGACGGCCGTCGGTGATCCCGATCAGAACATCTACGCGTGGCGCGGTGCGTCGCTGTTCAACCTGCTCGAGTTCCCCAACCAGTTCCGGAAGGTCGGCGGCGAGCCCGCGACCAAGCTCCCCCTCTATACCAACTTCCGCTCGGGCGCTCGGATCCTGGAGGCGGCCGACGTGCTGATCGGAAGGCTCCCCGCTCGGCAACGCCCGGATCCCGACAAGCGGCTCGTCCCCTGGCCGGAGAACGGCCCCGGAGAGGTCCACGTGGCTCGGATCTCGGACGAGGTGAAGGAGGCGGCGTGGGTCGCGGATCGCATCGTCTCGTTGCACGAGAACGGCGCGCGGTGGTCCGACTGTGCCGTGTTGTGTCGTACCTCGCGGCTTTTCCTCTCTCTGCAGCAGGCGTTCAACGAGCGAGGGGTGCCTGCGGAGATCCTCGGGTTGGCGGGCTTGCTCAAGATGCCCGAGGTGGTCGAGGTGCTGGCATACGCACGCGCGACACTGGAC
>JALZDC010000051.1 GCA_030862755.1 Actinomycetota bacterium | reverse complement strand
CCTCAACGCGCTGATCAACACCGCGGCCGGCGCCCACTGGGTGAGCGTCCACCACGGCGGCGGCGTGGGGATCGGCTACTCGATCCACGCCGGGATGGTCGTCGTGGCGGACGGCTCGGAGAACGCCGCCTCGCGCCTCGAGCGCGTCCTCACCACCGACCCCGGGATCGGTGTGGTCAGACACGCGGACGCAGGGTACGAGCGGGCGCTCGAGGTGGCCGCCGCACGCGGGGTCCGGCTGCCCTGGCAAGAGTGATATTACGAATAAGCGATGTCCCCTGGATACCATCCCTCTCATGGGTCTCGCGCAGGCAGGTCGGCTCGTGGAGCGCCTGCGCCGTGACGCGGGGCTCACCCAAGGGAGACGCCGCGACCCATCCCGCTGTGGGAGCGGCGTGGCCGCGTTCGGAAGGTGCTGGGCGACTACCGGTTCGATCTGCGGGAGCGTGCTCCCAGCCGTGCGGAGCGTGAGAGCTTGCTCGCGGACGGTTTGACACGTGAGCGTCTCTCGCGCTGAGGCGCTGCTCCGGAAGGCGTCGGGCGAACGCAACCGGGCCCGACGCCATCTCCTGGTGGCGGCGGCACTACGCGATGCCCTCCCCGTCGAACCCGTCGCGGTCGGCGGAACCCCGGAGGAGATCCAGTCCGGGTCGCCTACCACGAGACCGACCTCGACCTGTGCGGCGTGGTCGCGCCCGACGAGCGAGGGACCCTGGGGGGTCTGGGATTCCGCAAGCGCGGGCGGCACTGGTTCCACGACGCGTCCAAGGTTGCAGTCGAGTTCCCGGACACTCGGATCGACGGCGACGAGGGCCGCACCGAGCGGATCCGGGTCGGCGGTGGCACCGCGGCGATGATCGGGATCGACGACGACCTCTACCTGGACCGCTTGCGTCCGGCGAAGGCCCGCCTGCAACCGTCGAGGCGAGCATCCAGTTCCACTCGGCCCTCGCGGTGGGGGCGGCCGGGTTCGATCGGATCGATCGTCGATATGTGCTTGGTCGGATCCGTGAGATCGAGCGGCGGGAAGGGAGCGTCGGCGAACGCATGCGCAAGCGGCACTCCAGGATCCGCCGTCGTGTTCGGAGAGCCCTCGCTCCGGAAGAGAGACCGGTCCGGCGGTAGGCTCGACGCGTGAAGGTCATCGACCATCTCGCGAACGCGACGAAGCCGCTGGTGAGCGTCGAGATCATCCCCCCACGCCGTGGCGCCAACGTGGAGCGCATCTACGAGGCCGTTTCCTCGCTGATGCCCTTCGAGCCGCCGTTCATCGACATCACGAGCCACGCAGCGCAGACGGTGTGGGACGAGGTACCCGGCGGCACCTATCGGCGTCGCGTGACGCGCAAGGCTCCGGGCACGTTCGGTCTCTGCGCCGCGATCAAGTACCGCTTCGACGTCGATCCGGTTCCGCACGTCTTGTGCAACGGGTTCACACGGGAGGAGACGGAGGACGCGCTGATCGAACTGAACTACCTGGGCATCGAAAACGTCCTCACCATCCGGGGGGACGGTGAGCGCCGCGAGCCGCCGGAAGGCCGCAGCGCGAACGAGGGGGCCCTCGATCTCGTCGGGCAGGTGGCCGCGATGAACCGCGGCGAGTACCTCGAGGAGCTTGCCGAATCCACGCCGACCGAGTTCTGCATCGGCGTCGCGGCCTATCCCGAGAAGCACGAGGAGGCGCCGAACCTCGAACGGGACATCGGCGTGCTCCTGGAGAAGCAGCGGGCAGGAGCCGAGTACGCCGTGACGCAGCTGTTCTACGACAACGAGGTCTTCTTCCGGTTCGTGAAGTCCTGCCGCGACCAGGGCGTCACGATCCCGATCATCCCGGGGCTCAAGATCCTCACGCGCCGGAAGCACGTCACGAGCATCCCGAGGACGTTCAACGTCGCGGTGCCCGAGGCGCTGGTAGCCGAGGTGGCGTCCGTGAGCGACGACGAGGTTGCCGGCGTCGGTATCCGGTGGGCGTACGAGCAGACACTTCAGCTGTTCGAGGAGGGGGTGCCCTCGGCGCACTTCTACGTGATGCAGGACACGGGTCCGCTCGTGTCGCTTATGGGGATGCTGAAGCATAGCCTCTGACTACGGATCAGAAGGTTCACGTTCGGTAGTAGCCTTCGCAGCCGTGACGGTCGCGGTCGGGGAGACGCTCACGCTGGCGGACGTGGCGGCGGTCGTGGCGGGGGCCGACGTGTCCTTCTCGGCGGGTGCTCGAGAGCGGGTCGCCGCTGCGCGCCGCGTGGTCGAAGACGCCGTCGCGTCCGGCGAGGTCGTCTACGGCGTCACGACTGGGTTCGGCGCGCTCGCGAACGTCCGGATCGATCCCTCGCAGGCGTCGGATCTCCAGCACGGGATCGTCCGCTCGCACGCGACCGCAGTGGGGCGACCGCTGTCCCGCCCCGAGGCGCGTGCGATGCTGCTCCTCCGCGCCCACGTCCTCGCACTCGGCCACTCGGGCGTGCGGCCCGAGCTCGTGGACCTGATGGTCCAGATGCTGAACGCCGACGTGATCCCCGCGGTGCCGGAGCAGGGATCGCTCGGCGCCTCCGGTGACCTGGCGCCGCTGGCCAACCTCGCGCTGCCGATGATCGGCGCGGGCGAGGTGCTGACGGAGGTCGGCAGCGAGCCCGCGGCGCGAGCGATGCTGCGCGCCGGACTTGCCCCGCTCACGCTGGAGGAGAAGGAGGGGCTCGCCCTGGTGAACGGTACCCAGGGGATGCTCGCGATCGGAGCGCTCGCGGCCGAGCGGCTGTCGACGCTGCTCCGCACCGCCGACGTCGTCGCCGCGATGACGATCGAAGCCGCCCTGGGGACGGACGCCCCGTTCGACGAACGGCTCCAGCGCCTCCGGCGGCATCCCGGCCAGGCCGCGAGCGCCTCGAACCTCCGGCGGCTCTTGGAGGGGTCGCCGATCCTCGCCTCGCACCGGGACAGCGAGCACCTGGTGCAGGACGCCTACTCGCTCCGCTGCGCGCCGCAGGTGCATGGGGCCACGCGCGACGCGCTCGGATTCGCCAGGGCGGTCCTCGAGATCGAGCTCAACGCCGTTTCTGACAACCCGATCGTGCTCCGCGACGACGGCGATATCGTGTCGGGAGGGAACTTCCACGGCCAGCCCCTCGCCGTCGCGATGGATCTGCTCGCAACCGCGACGGTGGGGATGGCGAGCATCAGCGAGCGCCGTCTCTATCGGTTGCTCGACCCGGCACTGTCGAACGGGCTCCCCCCTTTCCTCGTTCCCGAGAGCGGCCTGAACAGCGGGTTCATGCTCGTGCAGTACACGGCGGCGTCGCTCGTGTCGGAGTCGAAGTCGCTCGCCCATCCGGCCTCGGTCGACTCGATCCCGTCCTCCGCCGGGCAGGAGGACCACGTGTCGATGGGGATGACGGCTGCTCGGCATGCCAGGGAGGTCGTGTCGAACGCGGAAACCGTTGTGGCGCTCGAGGCGCTGGGTGCCGCGCAGGCGCTCGACCTTCGAGCGCCGCTCGAGCCCGGCCGCGCGACCGCCTCGGCGAAGCGGGCCCTCCGCGACACCGTTCCCTTCTTCCAGGCGGACCGGGAATTCGGCCCCGACATCGCGGCCGCGGTCGAGATGGTTCGATCCGGCCGGCTGGTCTCCGCCGCCGAAGACGTGCGCGGCCTCCTCGACTGAGGACCTAGGCGAGGGGTTCGCCGGCGATCACCGTCATGGCGACGGGGTTGTGGCCCGGCCGGTAGGGAACATGGGCGAACGAGGGTCCGTCCAGCACCACGAGGTCGGCACGCTTGCCCGGCTCGAGGGTGCCGACGCGGTCGTCAAGGCCGAGCACCCACGCCGGGTTCGCCGTGGCGGCAGTGAGCGCCCAAAGCGGTGTCATCCCGTAGAGCGAGCATGCCATCGTCACCGTCTCCGGCATCGAACAGACGGGCGAGGTTCCGGGGTTGAGGTCCGTCGCGATCGCGAGGGCGGCGCCGGCGTCACGGAGCGCAGCGACCGGCGCCGGCGCCGCACGGAGCGTGAAGGTCGATGCCGGCAGCAGGACCGCCGCGGTCTCCCCCTTGCCGAGCGCCGCGATGCCTTCGGGGCCGACGTGGTTCAGGTGGTCGGCGCTCCGGGCACCCGATGCGGCGGCGGCCTCGGCCGCCCCACTCGGCCCGAGCTGGTCGGCGTGCACCCGCAGCGGTAGTCCCGCGGCCGAGGCCGCCGCCGCCATCTGTTCCAGGTCCTCCAACGAGAACGCGATGTCCTCGACGTAGATGTCGACGGCGTCCGCCAGCCCCTCCTCCGCGGCCGCGGGGACCAGGTGGTCACACGCTGTCGTAACCCAATCTTCGCGGGCCCAGCCGTCCGGGATCGCGTGACACGCGAGCAGGGTCACCACGCAGGTCTGCGAGACGGCGTCGGCCAGCCGTCGCGCGAGCCGTAGTTGCCGAAGCTCGCCCTCGACCGAGAGGCCGTACCCGCTCTTCAGCTCCATCGCGGTCGTGCCGTGCGTCGCCATCTCGACCGCGAGGGCTTTCGAGAAGGAGAGGACCTCCTCGTCGTCGGCCTCCGCGAACATCCTGGCGGAGCGGAAGATACCGCTCTCCCGGCCGTGGATGTCCCGGTAGGACAACCCGGCCAGGCGGGCTTCGAACTCGTCCGCCCGCCAGCCGACGAACGGCAGATGGACGTGACAGTCGACGAACCCGGGGACGATGGTGCCCTCGTCGACCCTGCCCAGGGAGATCGGCTCCCAGGGGAGGTCGTCGGCCGGGCCCACGAAGACGATCGTGCCGTCGTCGTCCCACGCGACACCGCCTGGGGCGATCACCGCCGCGGTGGCGGCGACGCCTCTCGCGGGGAGCGGCCCACGGG
>JALZDC010000013.1 GCA_030862755.1 Actinomycetota bacterium | reverse complement strand
GGCTGCGCGCGATCTCGTCCGCGCGCTCGGCATCGAGGAAGGACAGCGCGTGCTCGACGTCGGGACGGGCACCGGCGCCGCCGCGGACGAGGTCGCGCGCACCGGCGCCGGGGTCGTGGGGATCGACCGCTCCCTGGGCATGCTCTCCGTCGCCCACCGCGATCGCCCATCGCTGTCAGTCGTCGGCGCGGAGGCGATCGATCTCCCGTTCCGCGACCGGTCGTTCGACGTCGTCCTGGGCAACTTCGTGTTCGCGCATTTCGTCAAGGTCGAGACGGCGTTGTTCGAGCTCACTCGGGTTCTCGTACCGGGGGGAAGGATCGGCTTCACCACGTGGTCGGACGGGAAAGACGCCTTCCAGGACACCTGGATCGAGCTCATCGAGGGGGTCATCCCGCGAGACATGCTTGCCCCCGCCTACGCCTCCGCCGCCCCGGGGCACGAGCGCTTCAAGCAGCCCAAGGCGATCGAGGAGGCATTGCGCAGGGCCGGCTTCCGCCACGTGCGGACCGAGCGGAAGCGCTACCAGTGGACCTATCCCCGGGACGACCTCGTCGAGGGCCTGGGGACCTGGGCGGTGGGCCGCTTCGCGCGCAAGATGCTCGGGGAACCGAGCTGGATCTCGTTCGTCGAGCGCGCCCGAGCCACCTTCGCGGATCGCTTCCCCGACCCGCTCAACGACTTCCGGGACGTGATCGTCGCGATCGGCGACCGGCCGGGGTGAGGTCGAGGACCCGGAGCAGCTCGCCCGGGACCGGGTCCGGTCCGCCGTTCCCGTCGTTGCTCGTCACGCCGCGCGATCGAGAACGAAGCGCACGAGGGCTCGCACGGGAACCCCCGTCGCACCTTTCGGCCCCAGGTCGTTGCCCTTCTCGGAGAAGGCGGGGCCGGCTATGTCCAGGTGGACCCACGGCACGTCGCCCACGAACTCAGCGAGGAACCATGCCGCGGTGATGGCACCACCCCAGCGTTCACCGATGTTCTTGATGTCCGCCACGTTCGAATCGATCAAGCGCCGGTATTCCTTGTGAAGTGGCAGCGCCCAGATCGGATCCCCCGTCGCACGACCGGCCTGGACGATCTCCTCGACGAGCGCGTCGTCGTTGCCGATCGCGCCGGCGATGTCGGTGCCGAGCGCGATCATGCATGCGCCGGTGAGGGTCGCGGTATCCACGATGCATGCGGGCTTCTTCTCCGCGAGCATGGCGAGTGCATCGGCGAGGATCAGCCGCCCTTCGGCGTCGGTGTTCAAGACCTCGGATGTCTTCCCGCCGTAATGCCTGATCACGTCGCCGGGCTTCTGAGCCGCTCCTCCCGGCATGTTCTCCGCCGAGGGGATCGCCGCGATGACGTTGATCTTGGGCTTCAACCGGGCGATCGCCTTCATCGCCGCGAGGATCGACGCGGCCCCACCCATGTCGATCTTCATCGTTTCCATGCCCTTCGCGTCCTTGATCGACAGGCCCCCCGAGTCGAACGCGACCCCCTTCCCGGTGAGTGCGATCGGGGTCGATCCACCCGCGCCCCTGTAGGTCAGCTCGATCAGCCGCGGTGGGTTGACGCTCCCCTTTCCGACCCCGAGGATGCCGCCGAACCCGCGCTTCGTGAGCTCGGCCTCCGTCCACACCTTGCACGCGAGCCCCTCGGCCTTCGCCATCACCTGGGCCTCGCGTGCGAGCTGCGCGGGCGGAAGATCGCCTGCCGGCGTGTTGACGAGGTCGCGCGCCCAAGAGACGGCGTCCACGACGATCTCGGCCTGACGGACCGCCTTGCGTCCGGCTTTCGCGTCGCCCTTGTCGTCCCCGACGACCGTGACCTTCGACAGGGACTTGTGCTCGCTATTCGATTTGTAGCGGTCGAAGCGGTAGCCGCCGAGACCCAGACCCTCCGCGGCCGCCTGCGCGACCTCACCGACATCGCCCTTCACGGCCTGAGGGAACGTGGTGGCCGCATGCCCGAACCGGCCGACGGAGGAGGCGACGCGACCGAGCGCTTTGCGCATCGCAGAGACGTCGAAGTCACCGCGCTCGCCGACCCCCTGCAGGAGGACGGCCTTCGCCGCGAAACGGTCCCCGTTCCGTTGGATGACGAGCAGCGACTCGCCCTTCTTGCCGGTGAGCTCGGCGTCGCGATACGCCTGCTCGAGGCCGGTCTCCTTGACCCCGGGGCCGAACTCGGGTCCCTGGAAGACCGGCAGGATCAAGACGCCCGCCTTCACCGCCACGGGTGCGTCCGTGGAGAACGAGAACGTGGTCACAGCGCGCTGCCTCCTTCGGGCTAAGAACCAAGGGCAAAGAGCGGGAGCAGGAGCGGCAGTGTAGCCATCCGATGCATCCGGAGACACCGGTACCCTTGCGTCCGTGAAGACGCTCGACATCCGCGACCTCGTCCGCTTCTCCGATGACGAGCCACGCCGGTGGACCCTCATCGAGGGTGAACGCCTGTGGTCGGAAATCGTCTGCCTCCAGGGGGCGCAGGGCGTGGGCCCCATCCGCGACGATGGCGCCGACGGGATCGTCCTCGTCCTCGCCGGCGAGGTCGCCGCCCAGATCGGGAAGGGTCGGGCTCGCATGAAGCAGTGGGAGACGGTCGAGGTGCCCGCGGGCATGGAGCTCACGATGCGGAACGCGTCGGATGAACCATCCGTGGTGCTTCTCGTGGTCGCGCCGCCGCCCTCCGGCTGATGCCTCCCGGAGACGTCCGCTGGCGGATGCAAGGCTAGGCTTCCCGCATGGCGCGCGGGGCGGCGGTGGCGGCGACGCTCGCGACCGCCCGTGGGCCGCTC